>JBIPMR010000170.1:0-6799 GCA_044369025.1 Luteolibacter sp. | reverse complement strand
AGGAATCCAGATGGGCCACCATGTCCAAGGTGTTCCCGAAATTGGCCAAATCCATCACCATGGCCGCCAAAAACGGCGGGCCGGACCCCGAGTCCAACGCCCCGCTGCGGGTGGCGATCAACAACGCCAAGGCCCAAAACCTCTCGCGCGACAACATCGAGAACGCCATCAAGCGCGCCGCCGGCAAGGACGCCGCCGATATTTCCGAAGTCACCTACGAGGGAAAGGGCCCGCACGGTTCGTTGTTCGTCGTCGAGTGCGCCACCGACAATTCGAACCGCACCATCGGCAACCTCAAAATCATCTTCAACAAAAACGGCGGCCAGCTCGTCAATGCCGGCCAACTCGATTTCATGTTCAACCGCAAGACCGTCATCGAATTCCCCGCGCCCGCGGGCCGCGATCTTGAGGAGCTCGAACTCGAACTCATCGACGCCGGTCTCGAAGAACTTTCCGTGGACGAAGGCGTCGTCTCCGTCATCGGCGAATACAGCGCCTTCGCCAGCCTCACCCACGCGGTCGAGGCCCTCGGCATCGTCCCCACCAAATCCAGCCTCCAGCGCCTGCCCACCCAGCCCATCGAGCTCACCGAAGCCCAGATGGAGGAAGTCGAAGCGTTGTTGGATAAAATCGAGGACGACGATGACGTGCAGGCGGTTTTCACCAACCTCGCTTGAGCTCCTGATTCCGCCGCCGCCGCGGTTTCATCCGCAGACGCGGAAAGTCACCGGAATCGTGACAGATCCACCCCCCGGCGTTCGTTTTCGAAACACTCCGGCATGCGATCACACGGTTTGTAGGTTTTGGGCAAATGATCCCTCGACTTTTAGGTCCATTCGTCTTACATCCACAGACTGCCTATCGGACAAGCCGCTGAACGTCCCCACCCCTTCCTGACACGCCATGAAAAAACCTTCAATGTCCCGCCCAACCCATTTCCTGATCCTGTTAGCGGGATGTTTGGGATTCGCCACCGCCGCCCCCTATGGCCCGCAGGGCGAGGCAATCAACTGGCAGCAACCGGGTGGCGAGAAACTGACCCTCCGCGTTTATGGCGATGAATACTTCGGCCGGACCGAAAACGCCGAGGGTTATACCGTGGTGTATAATCCGGCGGACGGTGCCTATCACTACGCGGCGCTCGCCGCTGACGGCTCCAAATTCGTCCCCTCGGGAGTGAAGGCAAACCTGGCAGCGCCGGCCAACCAGGTCAAACAGCTCAATCTCCAAGCCTCCCGCATCCGCGAAATCCGGGCGCAACGCAAAGCCCTCTTGGACGGAGACCGCGCGACCCGTTGGAACCGGCGTGTCCAAGCCGCCGAGACCCTCCGCGCCGCCCAAAACGGTATGCGGATCCGCTCCGCGGATGTCGCCACCGCCAAGGCCAATGCCGCTCCCATCCTCGGAACCCAACGAGGGCTGACCATTCTCGCCCAGTTCCCGGATGATTCGCGGACCACCGCCAAAGATCCCATTGCCTTCCCGACCAACCGCGATAAAATCGTCCGCTACAGTAACGAAGCCGGCTACAAGGAAGACGGCAACACCGGCTCGGTCCGCGACTACTTCTACGATCAGTCGCTCGGAAGAATGACCTACGTCCAGACGGTGACGGAAATCATCACCCTGCCCCGGGCCCGCAACTATTACAATTTCTCCGACTACCCGACCAACAAAGTGTTTCGCAATGATGCCGGCCGGGTGCTGCTCATCGATGCGCTGAACGTGCTCAAGGCCGCCAAATTCGACTTCACCGACCTGACCGTCAACGCCTCCAATCAGGCGGTCGCCACCAACATCTTCTTCGCTGGCGAGAACTCCGGAGTCTGGTCGGAGGGCTTGTGGCCCCACCAATGGAACCTGGCCTCCCCCGTCAGCGTCGGGACGACCGCCAACCCGGTCTTCATCAGCGCTTACCAAATCACCAACATCGAGAACACCGCCCCCACGATCGGCACGTTCATCCACGAAAACGGCCACTTGCTGCTCGATTATCCCGATCTTTATGATTACGGTGGCGAGTCGGAAGGCGTCGGCGGCCACTGCCTGATGGGCAGCGGAAACCAAAGCAACGGCGGGAAAACCCCAACTCCGCTGAACGCCTATTTCAAGGATCTCGTCGGCTGGGCCAATATCCTCGACCTCACTGCGGAGGAGTATCGCACGGTCTCGCTTCCCACCACCGGAAACATCGCCTACCGCCTTCTCAAACCGGGGACTCCTTCCGAGTTTTTCATCGTCGAAAATCGCGGTGAGGGTGACAAATGGGCTGCTTCCGCGCCCGATCAAGGGATCGCCATCTGGCACATCGACGATGCCGTGAGCGGTAACAACAACGAGCAAATGACCGAGGGGCAGCACTACCAGGTTTCCCTGCAGCAAGCCGACGGTGCCTTCGACCTTGAGAGGGGCAGAAACCGCGGTGACGGCCGCGACCTGTTTGACCTCGTCAAGTCCAAGTTCAACGACACCACCCGTCCCGACGCCAATTGGTGGGATGGCACCAAATCCAATGTGATGGTGCAGGTGCTTGGCGGCGTCGGGTCAGCGACCCGCGTGCTATTTGGTGCGGTGCCGCCGGATACCATCCTGCTTGGCCGTCCTGACGGCGGTGAGGTGGTTTTCCGCAACTCGACCTACCCGATCACCTGGGAAGCCAACATCGTGGGCAATGTGAAAATCGACCTCCTCAAAGGCGGGGTGGTCGAGTCGGTGCTCGCGGCCAATGCCCCGAACTCCGGTTCGTTCGACTGGGAAGTCAGTTCCGCGACCCGCCCCGGCACGGACTACACCATCCGCATCAGCAGCGTCACCAACCCTGTTCCCACCTCGGACGCCAGCACCCAGCCATTCACCATCACCAGCGGAACCTTCCCCGGAGCTGGCAAGATGCCCTACGGCTGGAGCACCCCGAAATCGGCGAATAACGGCTGGAAAATCACCGGTGACGGTCCTTACGAAGGGAAATACAGTTTGGCCAGCAAGCCGATCGGTGACGGCCAAAACGCCACCATTTCCTACAAGTCCAACTTCAAAGCGGGGAATCTGAGCTTCTATCTCAAAGTGGATTCCGAGCAAGGGTTTGACTATGTCAGCTTCTCGATCAATGACGCCAAGCAAGTGCTGCTGGCCTCCGCAGGCACCCGGGGCCTCACGGGCAAAGGCGCCTGGCGTTTCTTCAGCTTCCCGGTTCCCTCCGGAACCCACACCTTTTCCTGGACCTATTCCAAGGATGACTCCTACGCCGGCGGTATGGACCGGGCTTGGCTGGACGGGGTCTCACTCCCGCCGACCACCCAGAAAATCGCGGTTTCAGAGCCTGATGGCAGGGAGCTGGTGCATGGCAAGGAACTGATGCGCTTCCCGGAAATCCCTTATGGTTCATCCAGCAAGGCCCGGACCATCACGATCCGCAACGTCGGCAAAGCCGCTCTGACCGGACTGCGTGTGAAAACATCGGGTCCCGGCAGCATGCATTTCAAGACCCTTGATCCGGGTGCCGCGAACCTGAAACCCGGACAAACCACCACCTTCGACGTGGCCTTCACCCCGGGCGAGCCAGGCCTGCAACAAGCGGTGGTCCACATCCTCAGCAATGACATGGAGGTGCCGGCGTTTGCGATTTCCCTCGAAGGAACCGCCCTCGGCTTGCCGAAGATCGCCGTGAGTCAACCCCACGATGTCCGCCTCAAGGATGGCAAAAGCGAGGTCGGATTCGGCGGCGCAACCGTCAAGTCCGAGAGCAAGATCCGCAAATTCACCATCACCAATCTGGGTTCGGCGGATTTGAAAAATATCGAGATCAACAAAAGCGGTCCTCAGCGGGGCGACTTCAAGGTGGGCAAACCCGACAAAACCACACTCATCCCGGGAGACAGCACTTCCTTTGAAGTGACGTTCACTCCGGGTGCCCTCAAGTCCCGCAAGGCCCGCATCAGCATTGGCAGCAATGATCAGCAATCCGGCGCCTTCAACATCGAATTGTCGGGCCAAGGCACGCCGCGCCGCTCCGCCAAGTTGGCAGGCAACCCATCCGGACTCCTGAAGGCGGTGTTTGGCGAGGACGGCCTCAAAGCCGCTAACAGCCGCTCGGCGGTCACTTCGACCGAAGTTATCGACGGCCGGAAATACCTCGCCCTCACCGTCACCAAATCGGCCGGCACCGTCGCCGTCGTCGAGGTGTCGTCCAATCTCCTCGATTGGTATAGCGGCAAGAACCACACCACCGTCCTGGTGGATGATGCCACGACCCTCAAGGTGCGCGACAACACGCCGACCGCCTCCGGAGCGAAGCGTTACATCCAACTCAAGCCGGCCAAGCCCTGAGCTTGAGCCTCCGGAAATCCCGGACATTTGACGGCCGCCGCGCAGCCTGCACGGCGGCCGTGATTTTTTGCGGCGAATGGATTCCGCCCGGGACGAATCAATTATCGAAACGCCCCTGTTGCCATGATTCAAGAATGCTGGTAAGGGTCTTTCCGATGGGTCGCAGCAAGCCGCAACTGGAATTCCGATGGACTTCGTTGCTTCGTCTTTTGAAGACCCCGGAAGCGCCGCGAACCAAAACACCCGGCGAGGACGGCGGTCTAACGGAATGGTGTTCCGAGGCCTCGAAAGCCCTCGCCCTGCCCGAACTCGCGCGGCGGGTCCGTGTTTCCTGGAACGCCCGCATGCAGACGACCGCCGGCCGCGCGTGGTGGCCGGACCGCAGCATCGAGCTCAATCCGAAACTCAAGGACTGCGAACCCGAGGAAGTCTGGCGCACCTTGAAACACGAGCTCGCGCACCTCGTCGCTTACGAACGCTGCGGCCGCCGCAGGATCGATCCCCACGGCCCGGAGTGGCAACTCGCCTGCGCCGATCTCGGGATCCCCGGCGAGCAGCCGTTCCACAATCTCCCCTTCAAGCGCCGCCGCATGAAGCGCAACCACGCCTACATCTGCTCGAACTGCTTTGCCGTCATCCAACGGGTGAGGCCGATCCGCCGCGCCGTCGCTTGCTACGACTGCTGCCGGAAATTCAACCGCGGCGTCTATCACGACCGCTTCCGGCTGATCGAAAAAAAGCCGGTGTGAGCCGCCTCACCGCCTCGCGTAACGGAATCCGGGATACGCCCGCACCAGCCTGCGCATCTCCAGCTTCATCAAGGTGGCCGTGACCACGTGGGCCGGCAGACCGCAGCGCTCGATGATCCGGTCCACCGGTGATTCGTCACTGGTCACCGCCGCGAACACCGCAGCTTCCTCTTCCGGCAGCTCGGGAGAATCCTCCGCGGGTTCTGCCAGACCCGGCTTGCGGGCGAACGGCAGCTCGCCCAAATCATCGAGCAGGTGACTCGCATCCGCGACCAGCGTCGCCCCGTCGCGGATCAGCTGGTTGCAGCCGGCCGAGGTTGGTTTGTCGATCGGCCCGGGCACCGCGAAAATCGGTTTGCCATATTCGGAAGCGAGATTGGCCGTGATCAGCGAGCCGGACCACGCCGGGCACTCGACCACTAACACCGCCTGCGCCCACGAGGCGACGATCCGGTTGCGCATCGGGAACGTCTGTTTGTCCGGCGCGGTGTGCAGCGGGAACTCGGAAACCACCGCGCCAAAACCCGAGGCGATCTTTTCCGCGAGCGCGAGGTTTTCCGGCGGATAGAGTTGCCCCAGGCCGGAGCCGATCACCGCGATGGTGCGGCCGTTCGCGGCGACGGCGGCTTCGTGCGCCGCGGTGTCGATCCCGCGGGCGAGGCCGGAAATGATGGTGAATCCCGCCTGCGCGAGCTGATAGGAAAGCTTCTTGGTCGCCTGTTTGCCGTAGTTGGTGGCTCGCCGCGAACCGACGACGCTGATGGCATGGCGGTCGCGGGCTTCGAGTTTTCCCCAGACATACAGCAACAGCGGCGGATCGTAGGCGTCGCGCAGCGGCGCGGGGTAGTCCGCGTCGTCCTGGGTGACAATGGAAATCCCGCGCTCGGTGGCCTCGCGGATTTCGGCGACGGGGTCGGCGTGGTCCTGCCAGGCATGGAGGATTTTCGCGGTTTCCTCGCCGATGCCGTCCACCCGCATCAGGCGGTCTTTCGCCGCGCCGAGGATGGCGGCGGGGTCGCCGAACGCCTCTAGCAGTCTCCGCACGCGGATCGGCCCGATTTTCGGCAGCAGGTTGAGGGCGACGAGGGCTTCGTGGGCGGTCATGACGATGGTTAGAGTGTGCCCATGGAATGCGCCAGCCGTCAAAGCCATTGACGCGCCGGAGCGAACTGCCAATCGTTTCGCATGACCGGAAAACGAGGGCTCACGCAGGAACACGCCGCGCGGATGCTGGGCACGCACAGCCTCGAGGCCGCCGCCGCGCGCCTGAAGCCGGATTTCGAAAACCTCCCGCTCGCCACCACCGAGGCGGCGCTGGTGGCCAGTTACCACTGCGGCTGCCTACCTCGAACCGATGGGCCTCGCAGGAACCGGAAACGCCCGCGCGCTCGCCGAGGTGTGCGCGGGGCCGCACCCTGATCGGTATCCACATTTCTCATTCGGTCGGAGGAGTCTTCGGTCCCAACGGGACCTTTCATCGTAGCCCGGCACACGGTGCCGGGTGGCTGGCATCGGCATGGGCTTCCGTCCTGCAGGGACGACTCATGCACTCGGCGGCGACGGGAGATGAAGATGACGGCTTCGGGCATTGGCACCTCTCTCGCATGAGGCGTCCCTACAGGACGCGGGGATTCCCAGGAATCCAGACCCGGCACTGCGTGCCGGGCTTTGTTGATCCGTCCCCTTGGGACGAAGAGCGGAAAATGTGGATGAAGATCAGGGCT
>JBIPMR010000169.1:0-6820 GCA_044369025.1 Luteolibacter sp. | reverse complement strand
CGGAAACCGGGAAATCCATTCCGCCGCGACTTCCGGTTGGTGCGCGGCCCACAGGGAAATGAGCGTGGCGGCCGCGTCCGTCTGATGGGTCTCATTCAAAGTCATCACCCAGCGGGAGGCTGCCAGAGGATCCTGCTCGCCCCATGCGCCGATCAGTGACTCGACGATTCCGTCCGCGCCGGGTTGGCCCATGCGCTGGTCCACCCAGCGGGCCGCCTCGTCCGGAGCCTGCGCACACCACTCCGCAGCAAGGGTCGCGAGCGACCTGGATTTGAGATCCGCATTTGCAAAGGTGTCGATCCAACCCGCCGCCGCGAGCGGATCGCACGCCGTCCACGCATGAATCACCGCGGAGGTCGCGGCTTCGGAAACGATGCCGCCCGGCAAACCGGAGACCCAGACGGCGGCTTGCGACGGATCGACCGCAGCCCATTCCCCGGCGATCATTCCATAAACCCCCGCCGCGACCGGACCCGTTAGATTCTTGGCGGCCCAGCCGGCTGCAGCCTCCGGGTCTTTCGCAGCCCAACCGGCGCAAGCCGCGCCGAGGGCCTCCTTTTGCAGGGTTCCCACCGGCAGGCCGAGGGCGCTGGCAATCGCCGCTTCGGGGTCGCGTCCGCCCCACACCCGCATGAAACTTGTTATATAATCCAGCCGATCGGTAAAGCTGGCGATTCCACCCGCCTTTTCCAAGGCCACCTGCGGATCGATGGTGGTGAAATCCGGCTTGGCGGGTCGCTCGATCCGGCGCGGGTGATCCACCGCCTGGCCGCCGCGTTTTTCAAAATTCGAAGCCGCATCCACCGCGGCCGATCGCGTGGTCCGGTCACGCACCGCCCAAAGGACATGCACCGCAGAACCGCCGATGAGAATCCCCATCACCAGCGGAAGGGCTTGTTTCAGCGGCGATGTCATCAGCTGGGTAAAATCATGCGCCCAATCGTCCGCTAGACGGATCGACCCGCTCCCCGGAAGGAGCGGGCCGCAGTTAGAATCAACTCACCACCGTGGGAACGGTACCGGAGAAATAGGTGATGCCATCTTTGATGATCGAAACCGGCAGGCCTGCGGGATTGAAAGGCAGCGCCAGCTCGTCATCATCATCGTCCGGATTGGTCTCGAACTCGACTTCACCTTCGGTGCGGTCGTCATCATCCTCCATGACGAGTTGTCCCAGCAGCACACCGTTGATCACGACGTCATAGCTGCCGACAGCAAGGCCGCGGCCTTTGAGATCGAGCTCGATCTGATCGCCGGGAAACGACTTGATTTCAACCCGGACGCTACTGCCGGACGGTGCCTCGGCGGTCGGGGTGAGACCGACCTCGATCTCGCTGACTTCATCGTCGTCGAAACCATCGTTGTCGTCGTCATCATCCTCGTCATCGTCGATGTCGTCACCATCGTCGTCGTCGTCCCGATCACGGTCTTTTCCGTCGCCATCGCAGTCATCATCATCCGCATTGTCGATGTCATCGCCATCAATGTCGTCATCCTTGCTGTCGAGGAGGCCATCGCCATCGACGTCTTTTTCATCTTTGGATTCGTCGCCGTAGTCGTCGCCATCGATGTTGCCTTCCTTCGCGCTGTCGTCACCACGACCGTCGCCATCGATGTCCTCTTCCTTGGCGGAGTCGTCCTTGCGGCGGTCGCCATCGATGTCGAGTTCAAGTTTGCTGTGATCCCGCAGGCCATCGCCGTCGATGTCCTTTTCGCTGGAATCATCGTTCCGCAGCCGGTCGCCCACGTATTTGCCTTTGAAGGGACCCTTCTTGCAAATGCCGCCGTCCACGTTGCGATCAGCGCCATTGAGGACCCCGTCGCCATCGACATCCGGATCCACGCGGTTGCTGATGCCATCACCGTCGAGATCCGTCGGCGAGGCGTTCGCCGGGGTGAAACTGAGCGCCGCCGTCAGAGCGACACTTGCAGCCACGGCACGCTTGGGAAGTTTGAAGAATGATTTTCTGGTTTTCATCGGGTTGTTTGGTTTTGGAAATCGTGCGGATGTTCTACGCATTTTCGTCCCCGCCTTACGCGATCAGGACCCGGGTGCAAAGTGGGAAATGGTAACCGTTTGGATGGTTTAGACCGCGGCCACTTTTTCGGCTTTGCCGCTGGCCACCGAGCGGTAAACCGCCTCGACCACCAGCAGGTCGCGAAGGCCGTCAACGCCGGAGGGTTCGAAGGGCTGGTTGTTCAGGATCGCTTTGGAAAACGCATCCATCTGGGTGATGAAGTGGTCGGTGGCGGGGAAGGTCAGCGGCTGTTCCGCCTTGGAAGTCCAGCCTTTCTGCCCGCTGTAGCCGTAGGCGGCATCGATCCCGAAACGGCCCTTCTCGGAGGTGGCGGCGAAATAATTGACGCCGTTGAAACCGTAGGTCGTGAGACAATTGGCGGTCTTGCCCGACGGGAATTTCATCAGCCACTGGATCGTTTCATCGACCTGGGCGAACTTCACCGGATCGGTCTTGGTTTCGAAAGCGCTGACCTCCGACGGCTCCTCTCCCGTTAGATAACGGCAGGCCTGGAGCGCATAAACCCCCACGTCCATCAGCGCGCCGCCGCCCGCCAGTTTGGCGTTGAGCCGCCATTGTTTCGGGTCGCCGCTTTTGAAACCGAAGCCGGCATCGATGTGTCTAATCTCGCCAAAGACTTTTTCGCGGGCGAAGCGGATGGCTTCCGCATGGTGTGGCTCGCGCTGGCAGCGATAGCCGACGCCGAGTTGTTTGCCGGCCTTTTCGCAGGCGTCTATCATTTCGCGGCATTCGGCGGCGGTGTTGGCCATCGGCTTTTCACAGAAGACATGCTTGCCGGCCTTGGCGGCGCGCAGGGTGAATTCGTGGTGCATGCTGTTAGGCAGGACGATGCACACCACATCGACCGCCGGGTCATCGATGATGCGGTCGAAGCCGGCGTAATCATAAACCTGCTTTTCGCTGAGGCCGTAGGTTTCGCGCCATTTGACGCCCTTTTCCGGAGTGCCGGTGACCGCGGCGGCGAGCTTGCTGTGGGTGGTTTTCAGGAGAGCCGGAGCGATCTGATGGGTGCTCAGCGAGCCGAGACCGACCAGCGCCCAACCGATTTTGCGCTGGGGATCGGCGGGGGTTTCCCGGGCGCGGGCGACGGTGGTGGCAAGGGAAGCGCCAAGGACGGATTTCATAAAGGGGCGGCGTTGCATAAAAGTAAGACCCATTGATGACATCAATTTCCGCCGGGGCAATCCGGTTTTCCCACCTCAGCGCGTCTCATATTCCAGAATCGGGTAGTGTTTCGCGCGGCGGCCGAGGGCATCGCGGAGGGATTCCTGCGTGGGTGGGGCGGCCTTCGAAACGATCACGAAGACCCGCTGCGCGCCCGGGCTCTTGGCTTGCCGCGGCAGTACGCTCACCGAAACGACACCGGGGATTTTTTCCCAGCTCCGGCTAACGGTGAGCTGCCGGCCCGTGCAACCGCTGTCTCCCACGGTCACGTGGACCGTGTCGGCGGTCGCGGCGGCGATGCCGCAAGCGAGGATCAGGAAGACCAGCAGCCGTTTCATGACCGGACGTTCACCCCGAATCGCCGCGGCGCAAGCGAGCCCTCGCTCGGTAAATGGGCTTTTCAGAAATCCGCGGCTGGGCCAGCATGCCAGCGCCGATGAGCACTTCCGAAATCCAGCACTGCGCCGATTTTTCGGCGATCCGGTATGCGCAGTGCTGGGAGGATTCGCGGTTGTTGACGGCGGCGCTGAAACCGGCGGGCCGGCACTGCCTGAGCATCGGCTCGGCCGGGGATAACAGCTTCGCGCTGTTGGCGGCGGGCGCGGCATCGGTGACGGCGGTGGAGATGAATGCGGCGCTTCGCGGCATCCGATGGCGAGGCGGCGAAGGTCTTGCTGGATGGAGCGGCTAGACGATTGCGGGAAGCGGGTTGCGCGCTGGCGGTGGGGCCGATGAACGAAAGTGATTTCCAGGAGCTGTTAGCTCCACCCGGTCAAGCCGGCGAAATCGTGGTTTGCGGGGACCACGTGTTGCGGGGTTATCTGGCGGGCATCGGCGACGGGGAAACCAAAATCCGCGTGGCGGATAGAATCTGGCACCGGACCGGGGATGCGGGTTGGCAGGACGTCGATGGACGCATCTGGTTGCTCGGGCGTGCGGCGGAGAAACTGCCGGCTTTCCCGGCGCCTGACGGACTTCCGCGGGAGGCGTTCTGTTATCCTTTCGCGGCAGAATGCGCGCTGCGCGAAATGTTCCCTAACATCCGGATGGCGGCGCTCGATTGGGATGGCCGGAGGACGCTGGTGGTGGGTGGTGCCGAAAATGAGGAGATTGGAAGCCGTGCCCTGGAGCTCGGCATTGATCGCTCATCTACCTGGAATCGCTGCCGCTGGACCGCCGGCGTCAGGCGAAGATCGATTATCCCGCATTGCGGGAAATGCTGCGGAAAGCCAGTAAGGAGGGTGGGACTTCGGCCCACCCTCCTTGTGGATCAGGCGAGCACTTCCTTGTGGAAACTCTGCCAGTCGTCGAGGTTGTTCAAGTTGATCGCGTCGAGGATCTTGCCTTCGTCCGGGATCCCGCAGGCAGCGAGGATGTTGGTGCGGACGTCGTCGGAGTGATGGTAGCCGGTGATGGCGGCGTTGAGTTTGGCGACCGCGTCGGCGTCGAGCGCACCGCCGGATTGGGCGAGGATCCAGGTTTCCAGCTCGGGATAGCTCGGCTTGCTGGTGGCGATGAAGCTTTCGAAGGCGGCTTTGTCGAGGCCCAGGGCGGTGAGCACCATTTGGTCGTAACCCGCGCCAATGGCGGGATAATCGGAGTGCAGCTTGCCGGCGGCGCCGAGCGAGGCTTTCTGCCACAAGCGCGGCAGGTGGAGGACGCCGAGCGGGCCGGCGGTGCCGGAGCTGATCAAGGGGATGGTTGAGGACATGATGTGGTGAGTGGGTCAGGTTTTCGCACGGCCCGGAAGGATTCCGAAACTGCCATGCATCCGCAATCCATCAGATAAAATCGGGCAATTGCAAACCCTAGTTGTGAGAAGATTCCGCCATCCGGAAATTTTTCGCGTTTCATCCGGCCGCGTTCGGGTTCAGATCCGCCGCACCGCGCGCTCCGTGCGGTGAAAATTTCACCCCAATCCCAATCTCGATCCGCCATGTGGAAAGGCCGCTTCTCCCAAGATACTTCGTCACTCGTCCAACAATTCGGCGAGTCCATCTCCTATGACTGGCGCTTGTTCCCGCACGACATCGCCGGCTCCATCGCCCATGCGCGGGCGCAGAAAACCCTCGGCCTGCTCACCGATGACGAGTTTTCCCAGATCGAAAACGGCCTGAAGGAAATCCTCGCCGACATCGAAGCCGGGAAATTCGAGTTCAAGACCTCGCTCGAGGACATCCACATGAACATCGAGTCCGAGCTCACCCGCCGCATCGGCGCGGCCGGCGCGAAACTCCACACCGCCCGCTCCCGCAACGACCAGGTCGCCACCGACACCCGGCTTTACGCCCGCACCGAGATCGACGGCCTGCTCACCGCCATCACCGGCCTGCAAAAGGCCCTGCTCGACCGCACGGAAAAATACGCCGCCACCGTCATCCCCGGCTACACCCACCTCCAGCGCGGCCAACCGGTCACCGCCGGCCACCATTTCCTCGCCTACGTCGAAATGCTCGAGCGCGACAAATCCCGCCTCACCGACACCCGCAAGCGCCTCAACATTTCCCCGCTCGGCTCCGGCGCGCTCGCCGGCTCCACCATCAACCTCGACCGCCACGCCATCGCCGCCGAACTCGGCTTCGACGGCGTCACCCGCAACTCGATGGACGCCATCGCCGACCGCGACTACATCGCCGAGCTGTTGTTCGTCATCTCGCTCTGCGGCGTGCACCTCTCGCGCCTCAGCGAGGACCTCATCCTGTGGTGCACCGCCGAGTTCGCGTTCGCCTCTCTATCCGACGCGCACACCACCGGCTCCTCGCTCATGCCGCAGAAGAAAAACCCGGACGTCTGCGAGCTCACCCGCGGCAAGACCGGCCGCCTCGTCGGCAACCTGATGAACCTGCTCGTCGCCGTCAAAGGCCTGCCGCTCACCTACAACCGCGACCTCCAGGAAGACAAACCGCCGCTGTTCGACTCCGTGGACACCTTGAACCTCATCCTCGCCGTCAACACCGAGATGATCTCCGCCATGGAACTGCGCGAGGAAAACTGCAAGGCCGCCGCCTCCGATCCCATGTTGCTCGCCACCGACCTCGCCGACTATCTGGTGAAAAAAGGCGTCCCCTTCCGCCACGCCCACGAACTCGTCGGCAAAGCCGTTGCCCAGGCCATCGCCACCAAGACCCCGCTCGACCAGCTCGACCTAACCGCCATCGACCCAGCCTACGGTCCGGATGCGAAGGACGTTTTCTCGCTGGAAACCGCCCTCGCCGCGCGAACGAATCCCGGCGCGCCGTCGATCTCTAACGTGAAGGCGGAGATCGCTAGATGGACCATCGCCTTGAGCTGAACGGCCCGACGAACTTCGGCTCGAAAGTAATTTCCAGGCCTTGAAATCCTCCTTTCGCCGCGCACGGAGCTTTGGTAGCTTCACGCTCTGGAAAGTCTTGCCGAATTCAAGGAACCTGCCGCGGCGCTAGCGGTGGAGCAAAGGGCCTCGTTGGCCAGCTTCCTCCTCCACTCGCTGCCCGCTCCTGATTACGACGTTTCCGACGAGGAGTTCGCCGGACGAGTCAGGTAGATGAAATCGGGTGAATCATGTCGTGATCCCGGCCGCAGCCATCCATCAAAATCCACGAATCACTCCCCCCGCCCGCGGCTTGTTAGATTGTAAA
>JBIPMR010000168.1:0-6822 GCA_044369025.1 Luteolibacter sp. | reverse complement strand
GGAACCATGGTTTGAACGAAGCGTGCTGCCTCCGGTGAACTTGATCGCGCCGCCGCTGATGACGCCGCCATTGTTGAGAACGGTTTCCCCCCCGTTCAGGAAGGTGCCGTTGGCGAAGCTGACACTGTTAGCAATCGTTAGCATGGTGCTTCCGGCCTTGGTGAGCGCTCCGGTGGAGGCGATGGAACCGGTGCCGCCCAGCGAGTAGTTTTTGGTGCCGGTGACCAGCACCGAGCCAGCGGTCTGGGTGCCGGTCACGTTGATCGCCGGGGAGGCGGAACCGCGGTCGTCGAACAGCGCGGTGTCGCCCACGTCGAAGGTGACGGGAGCACCGGTGCCGGTCCGCCAGTTAGGGGTTGAGTTGTTCCAAGCGTTGGCGGTGCCATCACCGATCCACAACAGATCCCGTGGGGCGGCCGCGGCGGTGATCAGAAGGGCGAATTGCTGGGTCCACCGGCTGCCCTCCGCGTCCTCGACGGTGAAATTGAACCCCGCGCGGCCGGATGCGCCGAGCGTGGGCGTGAATTTCACGATCGGCCCGGTGGCCGAGGGGGTGACGCCGTCGGCGAGGAATTGCCGGATGGTGCCATTGACGAAACCGGCGAGCGTGAACTGGGGAGCGTTGGCAAATCCGTCGGTGAATTTCCTAAGATCGACGGTCTGGAACGAGGGCGCGCCGGCGGTGTTTTTCGCGACCGTGGCGTGGGGAACCGCGAGGAAATGCAGGTATTCCTCGAGGTAGGTGTAGCCCGTCGGCGTGCCGGCGGGAAAGAAGGTGTTAGCGATCTGGCCGGCGCTGAAGACCGTGTTGTGGTCATCCGCCGCGACGTTGTAAACCATGCCGCCCAGGCCGTTGAGCGTGATCTCCCAGACGTCGGGCATGCCGTCGAGATCGGAATCGGTGGGCGGCGTGCTTCCGTTCAAGGTGCCGAAGCCGTTGTTGGTGATGCCATACTGGTCGGCGAGCAGTTGTTCGCCGTTGGTCGTCCTGGCAGGATCCTCGCCGGCGACTTTGCCGTCTTTCTGCACCAGAATGCTGTATTGCTTCACCACGCTGTCGGTTAGGAGCGTGTCGAGTTCGTCACGGAGGGGACCCGCGAAGTTGGCGTCGAGACGCAGCGGCGATGCGGAGGAAATGACTTTTTTGTAGGCCACCGTCGGATCATCGACGGTGACGAAGGCCGCGCCGGTGGCGCCGGTGAAGGGCGCGGCCGATTTGTAGTAGCGGTTCGCGCCGACGGGATCGCCGGGCGTAAACTCGGAGCCGGAGACGATGCCGTAGCCGCGGTCGGTGCCATCGACGAGCCCGTTGTCGTTGTTGTCGAACAAAGTGTCGTCGAGATGGAGGCTGAAGTTGGGCACTCCGTTGGTCGCGACCTGGGCTTTGACGAGTCCGGTGCTCTTGATGCCGAAGTTATCATCAGGGTCCTCGATCGAGATGTAATAACAACCGCGGACGTTGGCCTTCCAGTTGGCCGGGGTCTGGGAGTCGCCCATGATGAAACCCTCGCTGCGCCAGTGGAAGGTGACGTTGTTGATCCACTCCAACATCGATGGCCGGGCCTTGGGATTGCGCGTCCGGTGATGTGCCCAGAGGGTGTGATGGCAGGAGCCGTTCTGCAAATCCCAGAGGCCGCCGGCGTTGTGCCGCTCCATGCCCCACGAGGTGTTGGAGTATTGCAGCGTGAAGTTGTTCACCGAGCTGTTGAAGAACGAGAAGTTCTCATCGGTGCTGAACATCATCGAGATGTGGTCGAGCATCGTGGAGGACGCGGTGCTGGCGATATTGAGGCAATCGCCGCCGGTGCCATTTCTGCCGTGGCGGATGCGGAAATGGCGCATGACCACGTTGGAGCCGCTGATGAGCATGCGCCCGCCGCGGAGTCCCACGCCGTCGCCGGGTGCGGTTTGACCGGCGATGGTCACTTTGGAAGGGACATTGAAATTGGTGTCCGAGACCACCGGGATGTAACCGCTCACCGCGAACATGATGGTGCGGCCGGCGGCAGGCGCGCTGTTGAGCCCCTCACGCAGCGAGCCCGCGCCGTTGTTGTTCAGGTTGGTGACGTAATAGACATCACCGCCACGGCCGCCGGTGGCGTAGGCGCCATAGCCTTGGGCGCCGGGAAACGCGGGGATCTGGGCGCTGGCGGAATCGAGGCCGCAGGCGATCGCGAAAAGCGTTAGGGCGTTCAGACGGGTGGATTTCATCGAAAAATGTTGGATCAGCGGTGGGGCCACTTGGCATGGGCTTTGGCGACTTTTTCGCCCCAGTTGCCATACCAGGCATAGCCGTTGCGGCGCTCGGCATCGATCTCCGCCAGTTCGTAACGCATCACTCCGTCGCGACCGCAGAAGATCGGACGGTTCGATTCGATTTGATAGAACCGCGCCCACAGCGGCGGGGCCGAGGCATCTTGGGCGACTTCTCTATCATCGCCGGTTTTGACCACGCGGATGCCCTCGATTTTTGAGGATTCAAACCACGCCGCACCGGCGTTGACGGCGCGGATGACCTCGGGCGACGGCTTTTCGAGCGACATGAGGAAAGCGAGGATGCCGGCGCTTTCGGAGCCGCTGAGTGACACGAGTTCGTAGTTGCGGGCGGCGGCGGGTGCGAGGGTGATTTCATCGTGCTGGGCGCACCAGACAGTGGGAGTGCCGCGGACGATCACCTGGCATTTCACGATGCAATCGATGCCGCGCCCGATCGCCTTGGCGGCGGCATCCCGGCGCGGGACATCGATGAACTTGAACTCATCCGCGGTGGTGACCTCGCGAAGAAATTCCAACAAGCGGATCATGCAGCCGTCGTTGAAGGTGATGTGTTTGGCATAGCCTTTGCCGGGCGGAAAAACCTGGGGCCAGCCGCCGGTGGGATACTGGGCCGCGAGGATGTGGTCGATGCCTGTTAGCAAGGCGGTCCGGCATTTGCCATCGCCGGTGGCACGGCAGGCGCGGGCGAGAAACCGGAGCTCATCGGTGGTGGCGCGGTTGTCGAAGGTGCCGCTGAGTTTCGAACGCTCGCCGGTGAACGCGGCGCGCGTGGTATCTTGGTTTTTCGGCCAGCTTCCGGGATCGGACTGCCAGGATAGAATGTGAGCCGTGATTTCACGGCCCTCTGCGGAGCCGAACCACGCGTCGGGCCTTGCCAGGAAGTCCCCGGGTGATGCCACTGCGGTTAGACAGGAGGAAAAAAGCAGGATGAAGAGGCGCTGGATCATGGGTCGTTGCGGAAAGGTGCGGCGGGAAAGCCGGCGGCGCTATAGAGATTCGCGCCTTCGGGATTGTCCGCCCAGGCGTAGCGGACGCAGGCCGGCCGGGCGATGTCAGGGCTGGAAACGATCACCTCGTCGTGTTTCACGATCGCATCGGCATGGGTGAATTTGCCGTCTGCGCCCGCGATCGCGAAACCGCGGAGCGGACCGTCTTTGGAGACCAGGCCGCCGCCCGCGTGATCGAAGGAAAGATGCATGCGGCTCCCGCGGATGGAGGCATCGCGAAACACCGGTCCGTTAGGCACGCCGGATTTCCCGTAGGTCTTGCAGAGAGCGAGGCGGGCGAGGCGTTTCCCGACATCCCGCTTGTTGCGCGGATGGACGTCTTTTGCATCACCGACGTCGATGGTGACCGCCATGCCGGTGTGGGGAATGGCGAGCGAGCGCGCCTGGGCCTCGCGCATTTCCGCGATCTGGCCGCCGCCGGCGGGATCTTTGGACGGGTCTTTGTAGGCGGCGAGTTGCACGAAATAGAACGGCATCCCGGGATTTTTCCAGAGCTCGCGCCAATCCCCGATGAGGGCCTTCTGCAGATCCGGATAGAGATGGCGGGTGTTGAGATTGGATTCGCCCTGATACCAGATCGCGCCGCGGAGGGCGTAGGGAACGATGGGCGCGATCATGCCATTGTGGAGCACGAAGGGATTGTGCTGGTCCTGCACCGGATCGGGGTTCTTCGGGGCGCGGCCGTTGTTGTTCATTTTCGCCAATTGCGTGCCGTAGTCTTCGAACGCCTTGGGGTTGTCACGAAAGGCGGTGCGTTTGGTGTCGAAGGTCTTGAGCAGTCCCTCGAACTGCGGGTGCGCCTGCAAGGTTTCCGCGCGGACCCATGATTCGATCGTACTCGCGCCGAACGCGCAGGTCACCAGGCCGACGGGAACTTCGAGCTCCTGGTGGAGGGCGAGCCCGAAATAATAGGCGACGGCGGAAAAATCCCCGGCGCTTTCCGGGGTGCAGACGGACCATTTCCCGGCCACCTCGCGCTGGGGCTGCTCGCGCAGGGTCCACTCCGCCGTGAACATGCGGAGCTGCGGGTGGTTCGCGGCGGCGACCTCGTTTTTCCAATCGGTGACGCCGGAGAACGAGCGCTTCGCGGTCGAAGCGAGGGTGAAGTCCATGTTCGATTGGCCGGAACACAGCCAGACCTCGCCGACGAGCACATCGGAAAAGCTGCGATTCGCTCCCTTCGCCGTGACTTCGAGTTTGAACGGGCCGCCAGCCGTCAGCGCCGGGAGATCGATCCGCCAGCAGCCTTTTTCATCCGCCTTCGTTGAAGCGGACTGCCCGGCGAGTTTCGCGAAAACCTCCGCGCCGGGGACCGCCGTGCCCCAGACGGGAACGGGCATGCCGCGCTGCAGGACCATGTGGTCGGAAAACACGGCGGGCAGCCAGAGCGCGCCCGGCAGGAGTCCCTTTGACAGACCACAATCCGTTAGCGAGCGGATCGCCTCCGCCATCACCGCGGCCATGAATGCCGCTCCCTTGGGGCAGGTGTGGGTGTGATCGCTGCCGGCGTAGAACTCCGCGGTCTTCTCCTGGCCGAGCGACTCAAAGCGGTCCGCCAGCAGGCCGTTGAAGTCAATGAACGGCACCCGCTCCTGGTCGGCTGTTAGTTTCGCCCACAGCCCGTAGTCCTTGTCCGAACGGCCGATTTTCCCGTCCTTCCAGATGTTCCGGGGAATCGGCGAAACGATCACGGGAAACGCGCCTTTGGATTTCGCATCGCGGATATATTTTGTGAGATACCAGCCGTAGGTTTGCACGGTTTCCGGCTTGCCATCGGTCTGGCGGACGATCTTTTCCGACTTCCCGCCGATGCCTTTGAGCGACGCCCGGCAGCGTTCGTCGTTCAACGGTCCGCCGTCGTTGTGACCGAACTGCACCAGCACGAAATCCCCGGGTTTGAGATGGGCCATCACCGCGTCCCAGCGGCCTTCGGTGATGAACTTCCGGCTGCTGCGTCCGCCGATCGCCCGGTTGACCACCTCGACCTTCGCCGGATCGAACTCGGCGACGAGCGGATCCCCCCACCCCGTCTGGCCGCCGGTGCTGTTGCGCACCGTGGAATCCCCGATGAGGTAAAGCGTGGGTTTCGACCACAAGGGAGCCGCCAGAATCCAGAGGACGAGGCAGGCGAACACAGAGCGGCGCGGCGACATGCCAATACCATCGCCCGAAATGGCCGGGCCGGGCAGCTACCCGAATGAGTTAGCGCTCAAGCGGCTGGCCGGGCAGCTTGTTGAGCCGGGAGATGAGGCGCTGGTTCACCTGGTCAATTTCGGAAACCGGCGTTTCCGGAGCGTCTTCCGCAGCCTTGAAGTGGGTGTCGGAAATCACCAGGAACCCAAACTTGGCCGCAGCCGCGGTTGCACCCCTTGCGGAAAGGGGCGGCACTGCGCCAACCGCTGCCGCACCGGTCTTGAGGAAGTCACGGCGGGTCCGGTCGGGTCCGCCGGTTCCCGCGGCACGATGGGATGAATGCTGAGTCATGGTAACGGGTGCGGGCGAGGGCGCGGAAGTCGAAGTGATTCCGATCGCAGCGGTTCGTCGAAAGCGTCAGTTCGGGCTAACAAGCATTCGGGCCAATCAGCGCCGGGGGCCGACCGCCTCAGTCTTGATCAGTTTTTCTCCAGCTTGCGGAGCTCTTCGACGGTCCACGGCGTGAATTTGCGTTGCACGATCTCGGGGCGCAGGGCTTGGACTTCGGAGGGTGAAATCGGTTTCCCGGACTGTTTGCCGAACGCATGGCGGACAAAACTTGCGGTCGTGGCGATCTCGTCGTCGGTCAGGTGGATGTGACCGGGCATGGCGCTGTTGAAATCCACGCCGTTCACTTTGATCGGGCCGTAAACGCCGCCTAACATGATCCGCAGCAGCGTGCGGGAATCTCCCTTCACCCACTCGGAATCGACGAGCGGCGGGAAGGTCTTTTCGACGCCCTTGCCGTCCGCCTGGTGGCACTCGATGCAGGCTTTCAGGTAGAGGGTCTGACCGGCGAGCAAGTGCCCCGGCAAGACGGGCTCCACCGGGGCGGTGGCGGGAGCGGCGCTGAGGATTTCATCGATCTTCGCCCGCGCTCCGGCAGGTGCGGTGGCCTGCATGGCGACCAGCGCCGAGCGGTTCGGGCTGGCGGCGATGCGTTTGGCGATTTCGAGGATTTCCTGACCTGCCCAGCCGTCGGGAAGCTCGGCGGCCAGGGCGATCGCCAACAGGGCGGAGCCCTGCCGGCGCATCGCCAGACGCATCGCCTCGGTCTGGGTGGCGTCGAGTTTGGCGGCGCGGTTGGCGAGCTGCCAGAGGGCTTTGGAAATCGGTTCGTTGGACGGTGCCTGGGCGGCGCTGCTGAGAACTAACAACCATTCGCGCGGGTTCGCGGTGGTGGTGATCAAACCGGGCAGGGCGCGGACGACGGCCGGATCCCCTGCCCCGAGGGCGAGCATGGCGTGGCGGCGCAGCAACGGATTCTCATGGGCAAGGGCGGTTTCCAATGCCTGATAGGCCGGGCTCCCGGGCGCGGCACCGAGTCCTTGAAGCGCCCAGATCG
>JBIPMR010000167.1:0-6837 GCA_044369025.1 Luteolibacter sp. | reverse complement strand
CGGGCGGTGTTGGTCAAGCGCGCGAATGAAAAAGTGGTCTCCGCCGTTTTCAAGGAAACCGGCAAGCCGATCGACGCGGAAGGTTGGGAGATCCGCTACGAAACCGAAAAAGACCGCCAGCAACGCTTTCAACGGCGCAATGCCGGCAACGAGCAACCACCCGGCTACCGGCCGCGGGCAGTGATCTATCAGACACGCTACTCTGGCCTGATTCAGGGGGATCTCCGCCGCTCCACGGTTTACAACGACCCGGTGCACGAAATGATCCTCGACCGCATGCCGGTGGCGGCCTACTTCGGGCTGCTGACGGCATTCATCACCTATTCGATTTGTCTGCCGCTGGGGATTTTGAAAGCCCTGAAGCACCGGACGTTCATCGACAGCGCGAGTTCGGTGCTGATTTTCCTCGGCTATTCGATTCCCGGATTCGCGCTCGGGGCGATCCTGTTGGTGCATCTCGGGGCGCGCATGAATCTCTTTCCGTTGTTCGGCATCGTGAGCCCGGATTTTGATCAACTGGGCCGTTGGGATCAGCTGAAGGACCTCGCCCACCACACGGTGCTGCCGCTCATCTGTTATGTCGTCGGCTCCTTCGCGATGCTGACGATGATGACGAAAAACAACCTGATGGACAATCTCGCCGCCGACTACGTGCGCACGGCGGTGGCCAAGGGCGCGAGTTTCCGCAAGGCGGTCTTCGGCCACGCGTTCCGCAACTCGATGATCCCGATCGCCACCAGCCTCGGCAGTCTGGTGGAGGTTTTTATCGTCGGCTCGATGCTGATTGAAACGGTTTTCGACATCCAGGGCTTCGGCCTGCTGCAATATCAATCGGTGATCGCCCGCGACGTGCCCGTGATCATGGGCACCGTCACGATCGCCGCGTTCCTGATGCTCATCGGTCATGTGATCTCCGATTTCATCGTCGCGATGGTGGACCCCAGAATCAAATTCGAGTAACGATGCGACTGTTAGGAATCTTCGGCATGGCTCTCGGAGCACTCTCGGTGACGGGGGAAATCATGAACCTCGCGTTTCCGACGGCGAGGTGGTTTTTCCAGGTGAGCCGCGAGGTGCCGCTGTTGAATTTCGACTTGGCGGGCGGGAAATTTTTCCCGTGGTTCGGCTGGCTCAGCGCCGCGTTGTTGATCGCAGGCGGGCTGCTGCTCGTCGTTCGCTCGTTCAGGAGCGGCCCGCGCAATCCCATCACCACCCGCCGCATCCGCCGCTTTTGCGATATCAGGCGCGGCTACTACTCGTTGATCATCCTGATGGTGTTAGGCGGGATCGCCGCGCTCGACCAAGTCGTCGTCGGCAAGCGGGCGCTGGCGGTCAACTACGAGGGCAAATGGAGTTTCCCCGCCTTCCTGCCGAGTGATTTGAAAAACAAGGATTTCGGCGTGACGGACGAAACCGCCGAAGCCCCCGCGGACTATAGAAAACTCAAACGCCTGTGGGACGAAACCAGCGGCAACCATGTCATCCTTCCGCCCGTGCCCTACGACCCCACCGGCGACACGCTGCCGCCGCGTTCGAAATTGTTGGTGCAACGCGAGGGCGTCTACTCGGAGTCCGGCAGCCGCAAGCCCTACTTCGGGCTGGTGGCGAAATACTTCGATGTCGGCGAGGCGAAAATGCACCTGCGCTACACCATGCGCAAAGGCGTGCTGAATGGCGCGGTGGATGGCTGGAACACCGAGGGTATGCCGGTTTACAGCGCCGAATACAAAGCCGGGGTGCTCGTCTCGGAGCGTTACAACGGCGAGGGCACCAAGGAGGCATTCCTCGCATGGGAAAGCAGTGATCTGCGCGCCGTCAAATACCACCCGGCCCCGCCCATCCCTGAGGAGGGGAACTGGTTGGGCACCACCTCCCAAGGTTATGACGTGCTCGCTTACCTCTACGGCGGCCTTCAGGTGAATTTCAAAGCGGCGCTCATCTATCTGCCCATCGTCTATTGCATCGGCATCACCATCGGCATGATGATGGGCTTCTTCGGCGGCTGGTTCGATCTGGTGGCGCAGCGCGTGATCGAAGTGCTGTCCAACATGCCATTCCTGTTCATCGTGATCATTCTATCCAGCATGGTGCCGGAGAAATTCAAGGGCCTGCCGATCATTCTCACCATCCTGATCGCCTTCGGCTGGATGGGCATGACCTTCCTGATGCGCACCGCCGCCTACCGCGACAAGGAGCGCGATTACATATCCGCCGCCAAAGTCCTCGGCGCGGGCACGCCGCGGATTCTGTTCCGGCATCTGCTGCCGAACACCGTCGCCATCATCGTGACGCTGGTGCCCTTCACCATGTCCGGGCTGGTCTTCTCCCTCACCTCGCTCGACTACCTCGGCTTCGGCCTCCCGCCGGAATACGCCACCTGGGGCCGGCTCCTCAACGACGGGCTTTCCAATCTATCCGCACCATGGCTGGTCACCTCCACCTTCGTGGTGCTGGTCGGTTTGTTAGTCGTCATCACCTTCATCGGCGAGGCGGTCCGCGAGGCTTTCGACCCGAAAAAATTCACCTTCTACCGCTGATGCGAAGATTTCTATCAAGACTGGGCCCGGTGCTGCTGGCCGCCTGCGCGCTGGCCGCCACCGGCTGCCGTCAGGAGACGCAGGAAGTCGGGCGCAAGCTGGGTTTCGATGAATTCGTCCCCGCCTACAACCGCTACATCGATCAGTGGCTGCGCACCCAGCAAAGCGCCACCGCCGCCGAAATCGCCAAGGTCGCCGGCGAGCTCGCCACCGCCGATGAATCCGCCAGGGCCGCTCTGGAAATCCGCGCGAAGGCGCTGCAACTCGAGGAAGAACGCTGGAAATTCCGCCTCGGCCTCGGGGATTATTTGAAAATGGGCACCCCCGCCGATATCCCCGCCGACCTCGTTTGGGAAAACGGCATGGACCAACCGGAAATCGGCGATCCCGCCGCCAAAAAGGGCGGCGTGTTCCGCCGCTTCATCCCCTCCTTCCCGCCGACCATCCGGCCGATCGGCGACAACTCCAACAACTCCTTCCGCGGCGATCTCTACGACTACATCGACATGCCGCTGGTGAACCTCCACCCGGAGACCATGGAGATGATCCCCGGACTCGCCCGCGAGTGGGCCACCTCCGCCGACGGACGCACGATCTATTTCCGCATCGACCCCGAGGCCCGCTATTCCGACGGCGTCCCCGTCAAGGCCCGCGATTTTCTCATCTATGTATATCTGCGGGTGTCCGACCACATCGTGAATCCATACGCCAAGCAGTATTTCCGTGAGAACGTCGCCCAGGTCGCGATGTATGACGATCTAACGATTTCCGTCTCGCTGCCCGAAGCGAAAATCTACGCGCCGGTCATCGCCGGAGCGCTCACTCCGGCACCGCCCCATTTTTATTCGGAATACGGCCCGGACTACAGCGAGCGCTATCAGTGGCGTTTCCCACCCACCACCGGTGCCTACGAAGTGCTGCCCGAAGACATCGTCAAAGGCGCCTCCATCACCCAGTCCCGCGTGAAGACCTGGTGGGCGAAAGACCGCAAATACTACCGCCACCGCTTCAATCCGGACAAACTGGTCCACACCGTGGTGCGTGACGAGTCGAAGGCCTTCGAGCTCTTCCGCGCCGGCGAGCTCGACACCTTCTTCCTCACCCAGCCGCAGCTTTGGTATGAAAAGTCCGAGATCGATCCGGTTTACAACGGCTACATCGAGCGCGCCACCTTTTATAACAGATATCCGAAAGTCCCGCGCGGCCTCTATCTGAATGTCACCAAGCCCCCGCTGGACAATCTCGACGTCCGCATCGGCATCCAGCATGCGATGAACTGGCAGAAGGTCATCGACGTCATGTTCCGCGGCGACTATCAGCGCCTCAATGCCTTCAATGAAGGCTACGTGATCTTCAGCGATCCCTCCATCGTCGCCCGCCCGTTTTCCATCGACGCCGCGCGCGCCGCCTTCGCCAGGGCCGGATACACCGAGGAAGGCCGCGACGGGATTCTAACGAAACTCGGCGGCACCCGCCTTTCGGTTTCCGTCACCTACCCGACGATGCCGCAGATCGACCGGATTTTCGCCATCCTGCGCGAGGAGGCCAAGGCTTGCGGATTCGAGCTCCGGCTCGATGGCTTGGAACTCACCGTCGCCTATAAAAAGGAGATGCAGAAGCAGCACGAAATCGCGTTCGGCAGTTGGTTGATCAATCCGCCGGTGCCGGACTATCACCAGTTCCTCCACTCCAGCAACGCCTTCGACGACAAGGGAAATCCCAAACCGCAGACCAACAATCTCTTCGTCTGGGGCCGCGCCGACACCGATACGCTCAGCGAAAAAGTCCGCACCGCCAGCACCGAGGAAGAACTCAGGGACGCCGCTTGGGAGTTGCAAAAAATCATGCATGACGAAGCGATCTTCGTCCCCGGCTACTCGGTGGATTTCATGCGCCTCGGCTCATGGCGCTGGGTCAAATGGCCCGATTGCGAAACCACACGATTCAGCCCGCCCGTCGTCTATGATCCCCATGAGGTGTTTGTTTTCTGGGTCGATGACGAGGTCAAAACCGAAACCCAGAACGCCCGCCGGACCGGCGAGTTGTTTGAAGAAACCACGCGCGTCGTCGATGACTATCGGATCTTACCCGGCGCGCCCGCCGAGCCCGAGCCGGAACCCGCCCCTCCAACCGAGGAGGCCGAAGCCCCATGAGCGATCATCCTGAAAACATCCTCGAGGTCGATCAGCTCATCACCTCTTTCGAGACCGACCGCGGCCTGCTGCGCGCGGTCGATCATGTCTCCTTCACGGTTCCCGCCGGGAAAACCGTCGGCATCGTCGGCGAGTCCGGCTGCGGGAAAAGCGTCACCGCCATGTCGATCATCCGCCTGCTGCCGCAACCGGCGGGCAAGATCCTCGGCGGCCATGTTTATTTCAAAGGCACGGACCTCGTCCGCGCCACCGACTCGGAGATCCGGAAAATCCGCGGCGCGCAAATCGGCGTGATTTTCCAGGAACCCATGGCGGCGCTCAACCCCGTCCATCGCATCGGCCGCCAGGTCTCCGAAGTGTTCCGCATCCATCAGAAGATCTCGAAAAAAGACGCCTGGGCCGCCGCGACGGAAATGTTGGAAATGGTCCGCATCCCGGCTCCCGAGCGGCGGATGATGGACTATCCGCACCATCTATCAGGCGGCATGCGCCAGCGCGTCGTCATCGCCATGGCCCTCGCCTGCAGGCCGTCGCTGGTCATCGCCGACGAGCCGACCACCGCCCTCGACGTCACCGTCCAGGCGCAGATTCTCGATCTCCTCAAGCGCTTCCAGTCCGAGATGGGCATGTCCACCGTCCTCATCACCCACGACCTCGGAGTGATCGCGGAAACCTGCGATGAAGTCGTCGTGATGTATGCCGGCCGGGTGGTTGAAAAAGCCAGCGCCACCGAGTTGTTTGCCAACCCGCTTCACGCCTACACCAAGGGTCTGCTGCACTCGATCCCCACCTTGGACACTCCTTCGAAATCCGTGCTCAACACCATTCCCGGCATGGTCGCCTCGCTGGCGGATTATTCCCACGGCTGCCGGTTCTGCCAGCGCATGGGCCGCAACCCGCCCATCACCCGCGAGCGCCCGCGCTTCGCCGAGGTTTCTAACGGCCACTGGGTGGAAACCTGTCCCGAATGTTACCAGCCATGACTCCCCTACTCACATGTGACGGGCTCCGCGTGCATTTCCCCGTGCGCGGTGGCGTGATGCTGCGCCAGACCGGTGCCGTGCGCGCCGTGGACGGAGTCTCGCTCAGCATCCAACCGGGTGAAACACTCGGGCTGGTCGGCGAGTCCGGCTGCGGCAAATCCACCCTGGGAAAAGCGTTGGTCCGGCTGATCAAGCCCACGTCCGGGAAAATCGTTTTCCAGAATACCGACATCACCCACGCCAGCCAAAGCGCGCTGCGGCCGCTGCGGCGCGACATCCAGATGATTTTCCAGGATCCCGCCGAGTCGCTCGACCCGCGGATGAGCGTGCGCGCGATCATCGAGGAGCCCTACATCATCCATCGGCTAGGCACCCGCGCCGAGCGCAACAAATGGGTGAACGAGCTGCTAGAGCGCGTCGGCCTTCCGGCCTCATCGGCCGAGCGTTATTCTTTTGAGTTTTCCGGCGGCCAGCGCCAGCGCATCGGCATCGCCCGCGCGCTCGCGCTCAAGCCGAAGCTGATCATCTGTGACGAGCCGGTTTCCGCGCTCGATGTCTCGGTGCAATCGCAGATCCTCAACCTGCTCGTCGAGTTGCAAAAGGACTTCGGCCTTTCCTATCTGTTCATCGCCCACGATCTATCCGTCGTGAAACACGTCAGCGACCGTGTGGCCGTGATGTATCTCGGGAAAATCGTCGAACTCGCCGGTTCCGAAACGATCTATCAGGATCCGCGCCACGCCTACACCCGGGCGCTGCTCTCCGCCATCCCCTCGACCGATCCCACCGCCCGCCGCACTAAAATCTTGCTGGAGGGCGACGTGCCGTCGCCCATCGACCCGCCGGCCGGCAGCGCCTTCGGTCACCGCATCAACCATCCGCGCTACGAAGAAACCATCGGCGCGGATCTATCACTCCGGGAGATCGTCCCCAACCACTGGGTGGCCGCGGACCCGTGCAGCGTCTCCGCCGAGGATTGGAACCAGCTCCAGCCCTCAGGAGCCGCGACAGTCGCTGTGGTGGCGCCACGACTTGAATGAATCCTACCGCCGCCGGGAAAATACCGGCCGAATCTCCCGAAAACCTGCCTATTTCCCCATGAAATCCGCCAGACCACAGCCGGGGAAATGCAAGACAAAGCCCGTTCCCCAAGCTCCGCTCCCC
>JBIPMR010000166.1:0-6866 GCA_044369025.1 Luteolibacter sp. | reverse complement strand
GTGCGCATCACCGACACTTAAGAAGCCTAACAGCATCACAAAGCTCCAAAAAACTCCAGCATCCGGGGGATTTGAAATTGCTCATCTCTTCGACAAAAACGAGGTCGGATAGTGAGTTCTGATCCTTCTGGACGGTGAGGCCGGGATTGTGTGCCACGGCGGTGGGGGGAACCAGATAGGTGTCGGGCTAGGCGATTCCGACTGCGGTGATGAGGGCGAGCTGTTGGTTGAATCCATTCAGATTGAGTGCGGCAAACCGGCCGGCGCCGCTGCCGGTCAGCACGTTGTTGAGGGTGAGCGTGGAAACGACACCGCCGCCATTGATGCTGGCGCCGTTTGCCCCCGCTTTTTGAGTCATACCGTCGAGGATGATGTTCGCGCCGAGCGTGATGGTTTGCGATCCGCCGTTGATATTGGCCACGTTGCTGCCATTCAGCCATGCCACATGGGCCGGACCACTGCCTTGATCCCAGTTCTCCTGAGTGGTGTTCCAGGTGCCACTGACGCCGTCGCTGTGACCATCACCGTTGGCCACGATGTCAACGTTCCCACCGTCCCAATACCTCGTGGCAGCATGCACCGGAGTGGTCGTGCACAGCGCCGCCAGCACGGCGAGGGCGGACGCTGACAGGAGCGGGCGGATGCCTGAGGCCGGAACATGGGATGCGTTGGGTTTCATGGAACTGGTGAGGGATGAGGCCTCACGGCCCGATCGCCTGGACGCGGACAAATCGACTGCCGCCGTTGAGAAGGCCGGCACTGAGAGTGACGGAGATGGTCTCAACGTTGTTAACGGTGGAGGTCACGATCTGGGTGGCTCCCGTGTCCTGCACCCAGTTGGTGAGGTTGGTGGAGGTCCAGATGATGTTGGTTGCGTTGGTGAGGGTGCTGGCGCGGCGGGTGTAGGTGAACTTGCCGGTGGTTTTTAGAGTCCCGTATCCATTCACCGGATTGGAGGAGGAGCCGAGGGCGGGATTGAGGCCGAAGAGGTGCTCGGCTTGGTTGGTCATGCCATCGCTGTCTGCGTCGGCGGTCGGGTTGCTGAGACTGGTGCCGGGCCATTGGGTGGCCCAAGACAGGAAGTCGCCGTTTTTGAGCATATCCACCATGCCGCGGCCCATGGCGTCGCCGACGAGCATATAGGTTTCGGCATTGTGATAGTAGTGATAGTTTTGTCCGGTGTTAGGGCCGGTGGTGCGCCAGTAGCCGCGGCCTTCCATGGTTTTGACATTGCCGATGAATTCGGGATATTTGGTGGGATTTCCGACGGCGAGTTGGGCATTGGCGACGATGAGGCGGTTGCCAGCGGCGTCCCAGCCGTCGAAGCCGCAGGTGACGGTGATGAAGGGTGCGGTGGGTTTGATTTTACCTGGATAACGGCCCTGATAGTAGAGGCGGAGTTGTTTGATGAGGCGCACGAGATTCACCTCGTAACGAGTGGCATAAGCGGTATCGGTGCTTTGGCCGTCGTTCCAGCCCTGGAACCAGCCGAAGCCGGCAATTTCAAATCCGCGTGTGGCCCACTGCGGGTATTCGGTGGCGAAGTTGTCGAGGATATCGACGGTGTTGAAGACGGAGTAGAGGGTCCAGTAGGTGGCCCAGCTCGCCCCGACGCCGGGGGCGGAAGCGGCGGCGGAGGTGTGGGCGGATTTACTCACGTAAGTCTTGCCGCCGTTCTTCACGTAGCAGGCGGCGATGTAGGCGATGCCGGATGCCCATGCTTTTGGCCCCATGTCTTCTTCATCGAGGAAGGAGTCGTCGTATTGCTTGCCCGCATACCAGGCGCCGGTAACGGTTGAGCCTACGGGTTGCTTCACGTAGTCGCCGTAACCGGCGTAGGTGGTGCCGCTGTGGGTGTAGCGTGCGCTGCCGGGTGGCAGGAAATCCCAGCCGAGGGCGCGGTTGCCGATGGAGGTCTTGATGATGAGCACCGGCTCGTCGTGGTAGTAGCCGATGGCGTGACCGAAGCCTAACTCCGGGCCGAAAGAGTCGGTGTCGGCACCGAATCCAGGTTTCAGAGGTGCGTCTCCGAGGGCGGAAATCACGCCGCGATAGAGGACGTCGTTGCGGACGGTCCAGGCGTTGGCGGAGGTGATGAGGTTGGGAAATTTCAGTTCCGTGCGGGTGACGGATTGGAGGGTGTCATTTCCGGTGCCAGAGACGCGGCCGAAGCCGACCATGTTGGACTGGCCGGAGAGGATGAAGACTTTGACGGGCTTGGTGCCGGTGCCGGTGGAGCTGTCGGGATCGGGAAGCGGATAGGGAATGATGGGTTTGTCGGCGGCTTTGGTGGGGTCGGTGTAGGCGGCGGCGACTTCATACCAGTCTTCCGCCGGGTCGCCGTCGGTATTGCGCCGCAGTGGGTGGGTGCCGGTGTTGGTTTCACTGACGAAGGTGCCGGTGTTGGTTTCTGCGGTGTCGCTGAGACCGTCGGTATCGGAGTCGGTTTTGGTGGGATTCGTGCCTCGGTTGGTGGTGCTGACCCAGGTGCCGGTGTTAGATTCGGCGGCATCGTTGAGGGTGTCGCCATCGGTGTCGGCTTTGAGCGGATCGGTGGCGGGGCGGGAGCCGACGCCGGTGAGTTCGGGGCCGTCGTTGAGGGTGTCATTGTCGGTGTCCGCATCGCGGGGAAGGGTGCCGCGCTGGTATTCCTGGAGGTTGGTGAGGCCGTCGGTATCGAGGTCATCGCCGACATTAAGAGCCGTGCGCGAGGATGGCGTGGTGTTTGCCAGTTCGAAGGTGTCCGGGAGTCCGTCAGCATCGGTGTCGGTGACCAGAAAGGTGAATCGCGTGCCGGTGACGGGCGTGCCGGTGGCGGTGCCGCCGAGGTAAGAATCCACCCGCCAGTAGTAAGTGGCGCCGGTGGGGGCGGTGACGGTGTGGCTGGTGGTGTTGAGGCTGGCACTGACGACTTGGGTGAGGGCGGAAGCATCGGCGCCGAACCATACATCCACCCAGACATTGGTCCCGGTGGCGGGAGTTAGATTGGTCCAACTGAGTGCGACCTTTCCCGCTGGCACCGTGGAGCCGTCGGCAGGCGTGGGGCGCATGGGGTCTTCCAGGTCGAGGTGGAAGACGCGGTCGCGGGCGGTGGTGAGGGTGAGGGTGGAGTTGCCCACGCCGAGATCGCCGGAGTCATAGTAATTACCGATGCGCGCGTTGGTGATATTGGCAGTGTAGGAGAGATAGGGAATGCCTGTGCCCCAAGCCACTCCCGAATCCATGGCCACATCGATGCCGTAGGTCGTATTGGGCATCAGGATCAGGGGAGTGGTGAGCGTCCAGGTCATGTAAGCTCCGGACGCGGTGTCGGTTGTTTGGGAGAAGGTATCACTGGTGACTTCAGCGAAAGCAGTGCCCGAAACCGTGCCGATACGGACCTTGTAGGTGGTGGGAGCGGCCTTCATGTTTCCGCTGGCGATCTTGTAGGTGAGGGCTTTGAGTTTGACGGCGGAAGCCCCGGTGATGAACGTCTGCCCTTTGGCCGCATCCGCCGGGTTTGTCTCATTTGAGGTTTGGAAAAACCATTTGTCCGAGCCGGTCTGGGTGGCGAGGTTTGAGATATCAGTCGCGTTGACCGCCGGGGCGGTGGTGCTGCTGCTAAAGGTCCCCCCATCGGCCTGGCTGACGAGGCAGGTGCAGACTGCTAGCAATGCAGTGAAGCACGGACGAAGGGGGGAATTGAGATTTGAATTCATGGATTTCACGGGCCAGTGACTTTCAGGCGGGCGAAGCGGAGGGATGGGCCCGAGGGGAAGATATAGGTGACATTGTTGCCATTGATCGTGACGTTTTCACCCACGGTTCCGAGAGTCCATTGGCCAGTGAGCGTGGGGGAGTTCTCGATCCAGAAGTGGGTGCCGTAGGTGCCGGTGTAGGTGGCGGCCTTGGTCCAGGTGACGCTGAGGGTGCCGGCGTTGTTAGTCACGCCGGGCAGGGCGGTGACGCCGGTGGTGACGGTGGTGCCGCCGAGGAAGTGTTCGATGCCGTTAGGGACGCCGTCGTGGTCGTGGTCGAGGTTGGAGGCTTGGGTGGTGCCGTTGGCGGATTGCCAAGTGGAGTAGCTGGTGACGACGGTGGCGATGAGGTAGCCGTTGGTGTCGAGATCGAAGGCGGTGTAGCCGGGGGCGGTGATTTTGAGGAGTTGCTCGGCGGTGAGGCCGCTGCTGGTGCTGCCGAAGCGGAGTGAGCCGTTAGGGCCGCCGGGGACGGGGGGGGCGGTTAGTTGGAGCGTGCCGCCGGTCCAGTCCACCGCGCTGCTGTCGGCAAATGAAAGAGTGGCTCCGGTGCCGAGATTGATGGTGGCGGTGCCGGTGATGACGAGTCTCCCCGCGGTTTCGGGGAAGGAGCCGGCGGCCAGCGTGGCATTGCCGATGGAGACCTCGGAAGCATCCGGCAGGACGCCTGCGGCTCCCAGGGTGAGCGTGCCGGCGTGAAGGGTGGTCGGCCCGAGGTAGGTGTTCGCGAGCATCAGCACGGTGTTGCCGGAGCCCGCCTGCGTGAAACCTCCGTCACCGGTGATGGCGACCTTGAGGGCGTTGGTGCCCTGGGTGAGGGTGTTGTTGCGGTTCACCGCGAGGACGGCCCCTGGCTCCACGGTGATGATGGGCGTGTTTTGTGAAATGCCGCCCACCGCACCGCCATCGCCAATCATAAGGGTGCCGGAATTGATGATGGTTTCGCCCCAGTAAGTGTTCTGGGCGGTGAAGGCGAGGGTGCCAGCACCGGCTTTGCTGAAAATGTTAATCACTCCACTGCTACCGCCGGCGATCACGCCGCTCATCTTCGCGTCGATGGCGGCCGAGCCACCATCGACCTGGACGATGCGGAGGTTTCCCGCGAGGGAAATCCGCTGCTGCCAGTCGAGCGTGGCATCGGCCGTGTCATGGCTGAGGATGAGCACCCGGCCGGTGCCGATGAAATTCGTGTCATTCCAATTGATGGAGGTATTCGGGTCGGGGGTGAATCTCACCGCACGGTTCGCCCCGAAGGCGGCGAAGCCACCCGAGCCGAGCCACTGGACCTGATTCACGCCGGTGCCGATGGTGCGGGCAGTGAGATCAGCGGCACCGAGGCCGAGGACGCCGCCACCGGTGAGTTCCAGATTACCACTGGGCAGCGCGGTGGCGTGTTGCAGGCGCAAGACGCCATCCGCCACCGTGGTGACGCCGGTATAGTCGTTGGTCGCATTGGTGAGCGAGAGCGCGCCGGGGCCGGTTTTGGTGAAACCGCTGGAAGTGCCGCCGGTGAGTTTGCCGCTGAGCGTGGCATCTACATCAGCGGCACCGTCTTCCACCTGGATGGTGCGTTTTTGTCCGGCAAAGCTGATGCCGTTTCGCAAATCCAGCAGGTGAGTCGCTGTCGAGTGGCTGAGGATCAGGATATTGCCGGTGCCGAGAATCGTAGAATTCCAGGAAAACGCGCCCGTGCCGTTGTTGAGTCTCACCTGACGGTCCGCACCGAAGGCCGCGAAGCCGCCGCTGCCGGTCAGCCAGTCCAACTGGCCGGCCCCCGTGCCCATTTGGCGGATGAAGTCTCCAGTGGCGAGACCGAGCACGCCGCCTTCAAAAGCCAGCCCGCTTTCCCCGGCTCCCACGGTGTTGTCGATGCCGCCGGGGAGGCCGGCGGCGTTGTCGAGGCGCAGCAGACCGTCATCGAGCGTGGTGACGCCGGAATAGCTGTTAGGCGAGGCGAACACGACGGTTCCGGCACCGGCCTTGGTCAAGGCTTTCGCCCCGCTGATGCCGCCGGAGAAGGCCAGCGTGCCGGAGGCGGACTGGGTGAGTACGAGAGCATCCACCAGCGAGACCGGTGTCGAGATGACGTCGTTGCCGCCGCTGGTCTTGTTCAAGCTCGCGGTAATCCCGGAGTTGTTGAAGACCAGCGATCCGCCGCCGGCGGCGAGGGTGAAGGCGTGGGTGCTGTCGGAATCGCCCAGATCGAGCGAGCCGAGCGTGGTCGTGCCAGTGAGCTGGATGGTCTGGTCTCCGGCGATGTCATTGTTGACCCTCACGCCAATGGCTGCGGCATTCGGTACGCTAACGGACGCCCAGTTGCCCGCAGTGTTCCATTGCTTGGTGCCGGCGGTGGCGGAGGTCCAGGTAAAGCCGCCGGGGATTACACCGCTGACCGTGCCGGTGTATTGGCCGAGGCTGCCGTAGTCCGTGTAGCCGCCGGGCGTGAGGGGATCGCCATTGCCAATGCCGTCCACGGAAAAATAAAACACTCCGGCAGTGACCGTGCGGGTGAGCGTGATCTGCCGGGTGCCGCCGGTATTTACTCCGGTCGCGTCAGCCGAAATGGCGGTTTGCAACAGCCCGCCGCCCGCGTCGTAGAGTTTGACCTCCAACCGCAGGTTCGCACCCAACGTGATGGGCTTGATATTGATCACCAGCGAACCACCGACCGCGTCGATGCGGAAAAAATCGAGGTCCGTGTTGCGCCCGATCACGCCGCTGACAGTGGCGGAGCTGGAATCGGCGCTTAACTTGGTGGCGGTGGCCAGCGTGCTGCCATGATCATCCGGACGATACACCGCGCCCTTGGTGAGCATCACGGCCAGATCGTCCTGGGTGTTGTTAGGATTGGCATATTCCCCCTTGTTCCAATGGGTGATCGGCCTGTAGTAGCTTTTACCCATGATGGGAACCCAGTTGCCCCAGCCTTGGGTGGCACCATCCCCGCGCTCCACCCCATCGTGCGCCAGACCCAGCGTGTGCCCCACCTCGTGACTGGCAGCCTCGGCGACGTTTTTCGGGACGAATCCCGTGCCTCCCACCGGAAACACCCAGCAGGGCACATCCTGATTCGCATCAAACGTGCTGGAAAAAGCCACGCCTCCCACGCTGCCGCCATACCAGGTGCTG
>JBIPMR010000164.1:0-6867 GCA_044369025.1 Luteolibacter sp. | reverse complement strand
TGGCGAGGTTTGGCTCTGCCGCTCCGAAGCGATGGGCGACTATCGGGCGCTGAAGTGGATCCCCGCCACGAACGCTGATCGGTTGGAAAAGGAATACGAATCGCTGCTGCATTTCCGCAATGCGGCCGCTCGTTTGCGCTCACCGCATCTGGTCTCCATCGAACACGTGAACCGTAACGAGGCGGGTCTCTACTACGTGATGCCCCTGGCTGACGGCCTAACCACGGAGGATCCATCCGATCCGGCATGGCTACCGTTGAGCCTGACAGCGAAAATCCATGCCCAGGCCGAAAAGCCGCAGTGGTTTGCCAGCCGGGAAATTGTCGGACAGATCCTGCCGGTCCTCGAAGCCCTGCAAACGCTCTCAGACGCCGGCCTCGTCCACCGCGACGTGAAGCCCGAAAATATCCTATTTTTCAACGGCCAGCCCTGTCTGGGAGACATCAGCCTGCTCGGAGCGGACGCCTCGGTGATCACTCGGCGCGGCACCCCCGGCTACGCCACGCCTTCCTGGTATGCAGGTGGTCACCCGGACATGTTTGGGGCCGCCGCCACCCTCTACACGCTGCTCACCGGCAACTCACCGGACAAGATGGGCCGCGACTCCTTCCTCTGGCCGCCGCAGGGCGAAAACTCCCTTTCGGAAGCTGAGCGCGCCGAATGGAAACGCTTCCACAACATCATCCGGCGGGCGACCGAGGAGAAGGTTTCCGAGCGATTCGTGGATTTTTCGGCGATGGCCGCGCGGGTCGCTAACAAGCTGCCGGAGAAGCCCAAGCTGCCGAAAATTCTCATTTCAGCATTCACCGTCGCAGGAATCGCGGCCGCCACCGCCGTGGCTGCATTCCGTGGCAAACAAGCGGAATCGCACCCGTCTGCCAACGGAAGCGCGGCGAATGCCGATGCCACGCCCGCCGCCACCGCCCCCGAGCCACAACTCACCGCAGAGCAACGCGCCGACTACCTGGCGCTGGTCGGGATGATCCAAGGCTACACTCAGGACGGCAATCACACCAACGTCCTCGCCTCGGTGGAGGAGCTGCTCTCGACCTATCCGCAAGCCCGCACCCAGCCGGCCTACTCGATCGCCCGCGCCATGGCGCTCAAAGGACTGGGACGCACCGATGAAGCCAAGCAGGAACTCAAAAGGGATTTGCATCTATCACCCCAGATCTCGCCGATGGCCGCGCGCAAGGATCTGTGGGAGGAGTTCGGCGATCTCCCGGAAGCGGAGAACGACCTGACGCGGATTCTCGAAAAATTCGGCCCCAACTCGTTCCCCCTGTTTCTCCGGGCGGACATCCGCGCCCAACGGGAAAACTTCCCGGGCGTCCATGCGGATCGGCAAGCCGCCCTCGCCACCAAGCCCGACGATTCCGCACACGCGGATCTCGTGGAAACCATGTGGAATCCCCTGGAAACAAAATATCCCGGCTACGCGGCCTATCTGCAAACCCTGCCCAAGAAGGACGAACCTGCAAACGGCTCGGGCAGAAACACGGAGAACGATTCCTGGGTGCTCAGCGTCTTCCACGATATCACCTCTGACATCGCGGAGCCGCAGGTCCCGCTGACAGATAAGGCGCTCCGTGCCCGCAAGCTTCTGGCGACCGGGATGCGGGAGTCTTTCAAAAACGGCGACTATCAGCAGTGCCTCGTCCTGCTCCAGCGCACCGCCGACTCCATTCCCGCTTTGTCAGAAACCCCGGTCCTCTCGCTTTTCCGGGCGCTGCTCCTGCAACGATTGGGCCGGCAGACGGAAGCGCGGAAAGAGATCGACCAGCCCTGGCATCAAGCAACCGATTCCCGGCTCGTGGAAGCGCGGGTCAGCCTGCTGGACGCCCTCGGCCTGCGAAATGATGCGGAAGCACTGCTCACCCGCATGATCGCCACGGCCCAACCCTCCAACGGCGAACAAGGAGACCCAGACACCATCCTTCTCAAGTTACGGGCGAGAATCCAATCCTCGCCGGGCGACTGATTGGAGAACTCAGATGACTTCGCTGCGTTATTCCGCGCTGCAGCTCTATCCAAAATCTCGCTGGGAAAAATAATTTCATTTTCGGGGGGAGATTTCCCGTCCGGCTCCGAACGAGAGGGTGGACGCGAGACATGACTCTCACCCACCTCCCGGATTGAAGCCACCACGGCGTTTCAATCGGCGGGGTGGGGCGAGGGCGCCTGCCAATCGGCCATCCGGGGATTCCCGGAATCACCAAAACCAAACTAACAAACACAACGTCAAAAATATCATGAAAAAATTCCTCATCATCGCCGCCGCAGCCATCGTCGCCTCTGTCGGCATCACCTACGCCTCCAATTCGCTTCGCAATTTGGAAGATCACTCGAAGTGTAATTCGGGTGCAAAGTGTTTCGCATGCAAAGGAACGGGTTGGGGCGGCAACTATAAGTGCGTTCATTGTAAAGGCACGGGTGCCAACAGCTCCTACTAATCCCCGCCCCACGTCCCGGCCGGCTCCTTGCAATGGCGGGGAGCCGGCCACTTTTTTATCCCTCGATCACTCGTTCGCGGCTGGAGTGTCTTGCTCCAGACCGTTGCGGGAGCGTCACGTCTCTAGCAAAACTCCTGCTCCAATCCCCGATGCTGCGTTTCATCCGAAAGATTTCCCAGCTCATCATTGCCGTTGGATCCGCTTGGTTGCCCGCAGTGACGTTCGGTGCGCACGACTCCACCCTGCCCGCGTTGGAATCCTTTTTCGTCGAGTCTTCGCGTTTTGCCGAGCGCCTCAGCCCGGACGGAAAACACGTGGCTTATCTCGGGCCTGATGATAGACAGATCAACCAACTGTGGTGCGTCGGTGTGGAACGGCCAGATTTTCCCAAACAGATTTCCCCACCTGATGGCCCTGCGGTCACCGTGTTCTTTTGGCTCGGAAACGAAACCCTGCTCTGGCAAAGCATCGGTCCGGACGGGCTGCAGCGTCTGTTTCTTAGTGATTCACAAGGCATCGCCACGCGGCAAATCCTCGCGGACGAGCCACGAGTCATCAGTCTGCAAGGCGTGGCTTATTCCACCGAGCCGAGGATTCTAATGGGTTTGTCCGTGACGGCTACCCCATTCGCCGACCTCTATCGCGTGAAGCTTACAGGCAGCGACAAACCCGAGTTGGTTTGCCAAAACCGCGCCGAAATTCTCACTTGGGCCTGGGATCAAACGGGGACCCCGGTTGCCGGTCTGCGCTGGACTGCGGATGGTGCCAAGGAAATCCTGAGCCTGCGCGACGGCCTGGCTAACGTGGTTTTCCGCGCGGAACCGGCGGACGACGCGCGCCTGTTGTTTGCAACGAAGGATGGTTCACGGGTGGTGATCCTCACCGACCGGGATGCCGACCTCACGCATCTGGAACGTCTGGAACTCGCCACGGGGAAACGAGAAATCCTCGCCACGGATCCGATGGGCCGGGTGGATGTCGAACAATTGGTCGTGGATGACAGAAACGGCGATATTCTCGCAGCAGCCTACTCCGACGAAAATATTCGCTGGCAGTCCTTGGATCCCGGTTTCGGTGAGATGTTGAAAACCCTGAGTCGATCACCGGATTTCCTCAACATGAACTGCCTAGGCGTAAGTGCGGATCGAAAACACGTTCTCTTCAAACGCACCGCGGATCGCGATCCCGGAACGGTTTACCTCTACGATCCGAAGGCTCGAAACCTCCGGATGCTCTGGCGGGAGCGACCGGAAATGGATGGCGAAATGTTGTGCGAGACGAAGGCCTTCAGTTACACCGCCCGCGACGGTTGCCACATCCCCGCGTATCTAACCACTCCGCGCGACACGAAGCCACCTTGGCCCCTCATCGTGTTTCCCCATGGCGGCCCACGAATGCGCACGCACCTCGGTTTCGACGGTCGGGTCCAGTTTCTCGCCAGCCGCGGCTACGCAGTTCTCCAACCGAATTTCCGTGGTTCGCGCGGCTACGGCAAGGCGTTCATGAATGCCGGCGACGGACAATGGGGCAAGGGGGTGATGCAGACTGACGTGACTGACGGGGTCGATTTCCTTGTGAACTCCGGCAAGGTGGACAAGAGCCGTATCGCCATTTTCGGCGGTTCTTACGGCGGTTACTCGGCACTGGCGGGACTGGCATTCACGCCCAAGCATTACGCAGCCGGGATCTGCCTGTTTGGAATCTCTGATCTCATCGACCACACCACGGTCTTTTCGATCGATTCACAACCCTACGCCGGGGACACCGTCCGCCGCATCGGGGATCCGGCCACGGCGGCGGGGCGGGCATTGCTGAAGGATCTTTCTCCGATCAACCACGCCGGCTCGATCACCGCCGCGCTCCTGATCTATCACGGAGCCATGGACACGCTTATCCCGGTTAGCCACGCCCGGCGCATGGTGACATCGCTGGAAAACAACGGCAAACCGGTGGACTATCTGTTGTCCCCAAACGAAGCCCACGGCTTTTCGCAACCGGAATCGGAAATGGCCGTTTATCGTGCCATCGAGATGTTCCTGCACCAACACCTTGGCGGAAAGGTCGGCCCCGCTCCCGCAGAATCGGTCAATCGCCGCCTCGCGGAATTCCGCGAGTCCGGGAAATCCGATGCCCGCCATTGATCCGGCCCAAACACCGAGGCCGTGAACCAATCTCTTCATTTCAGTTCCGTTTTCAGAATTTCAGCTTTTTCAAAAATACCGGGGGAGATTTCCCGGCCCGCTCCGAACGAGAGGGTGGATGAGGTTGGTTCTTCCTCCGTCGAGCGTCAGCTACCTCCCTGACCCGCCCGGTGGATTGCAGGGAAAAACCAACCCATCCGATATTTTCCACACGCTCCCGAAACACACTCGATACCACCATGAAAATCCCCACCACCGTAGCATTCAAGAGCCTTGCTCCTCCGCCGGTTCCTGTCAATCAGCCACGCACCGAATTTCCGGCATTCCCACGCCGCTGTGACAAGTGGGCGAACCGAGCCTGATCGCGCCCGACCTCCGACCTCTTCATTTCAGTTTCTCAGCTTTTCAGCTTTTCAGTTTTCAACTACGACCTCCCCCATGCCCGCGCAGTTTCCACCGACCTCGCTCAATCTGATTTCCAAGCTCAAGAAGCCGGGGGAAGAGCCGCATTGGGAAATGTCCTGGAAGCGCTTCCTGGAGCTCTATCACACCCCGATCGAGGTGATCGCCCGTTCCTGTTACCGCCACCACACCAACGGCCACGAACCCAATTCCGGATTCATCGAGGACGCCGTTGCCAACACCGTCGCGGATTTCTTCGCCCGCAGCCAATACCGCTACGACGCCAGCAAGGGCCGGCTGCGCACCTATCTGCGCATCCTCACCAACGCCCGCGTCGTGGACCTGCTGCGCAAGGAGCGCCCCATCGACCGCCGCCCTCTCCCGGAAGAGGGGGAGCTGCCCGACTCCAGTCTTCCCGCAGAATCCCTGCCGGAATCCGAAGCCTTCCGCCTCGCGGTGCTAGCCACTCTCGTCGAAGACCTGCGCAACCGCATCCCGCTGCGCCAGTTCGAGATTTTCGAGCGGGTCAAGCTCAAGCACCAGTCCCCCGAGTTCGTCGCCGAAGATCTCGGCATCAAAAGGGCCATGGTGGACCGCAACATCCACAAAGCCATGACCGCCCTCCGCGAACTCGCTTCCCAAGCCGAATACCAACTGGAATTCTACCAATAACCCCTCCAAAATCTCAAATTCCCCATCCCATGGACCCCATCACCCTGCTAACCCGCTCCGGCGGAGCCGACCTCACTCCCGAAGAAGACGCCCAGCTCACCCGCGAACTGGCCGCCGCCTATCACATGGACGAGGCGTCCTCCACCAGTCGCGATGTCCAGCGCATCGCCGAAAAAGTCCGGGCCCGCCTGGAAAATCCACCCGATGACTCCGAAGGGGAGCATACGCGCCCTCGCGTGTAGTTTTCGACGCCCTCGTCGAAAACCTCTGTATCCCAACCACCATGCCCCTCTTCCCAACTTGACAGTACATCCCACCAAGTACATACATTCATCCCATGCAAACCAAGGTCTTCAAAAGCGGCAACTCCCTCGCCGTCCGACTGCCCAAAGAACTGGAAATGCCATGCGGAACGGTATCCATCCATCGCGAAGGCAGCAAAATCATCATCGAAGAAGTCACGGAAACCGGGTGGCCAAACGGCTTTTTTGAAAGCATCCGCATTTCCCGCAAGGACTTCGGCCGCGAAAAGCCCACCTACGTCGAGAAACCGTTGTGAAGCGCATCCTCGACACCAACGTCTGTATCGATGTCCTGCGGGGCCGCAAAAAGGTCGTCGACCGACTCGCCGCGTGTCGTCCGCAAGACTGCTTCATCTCGGTCATCACCGAGTTCGAACTCTTCCAAGGCGCGGATCGGGCACCGCCGGAGCATCGTGAGGAGGAACACGCCAAAGTCTCGCGCTTCATCGGCTCCCTGCAAATCCTGCCATTCGATTCCCCCTGCGCCCGGATCGCCGCCCGCCTCAACGCCGGATTGCTCAACCACGGCACGCCGGTCAGCATCACCGATGTCTTCATCGCCGCCACCGGGCTGCGCCATCAATGGACCGTCGTCACCAACAACACCAAAGACTTCCGCCGCATCGACGGCCTCACCCTCGAAGACTGGCGCTAACCGCCTCAACAAAGGTGGCGCTCCACCGCCGGGGGAGCACGCCAATGAATCGCAAAAGAACCGCCCAAGAACCGCCACCCCGTCCACCCATTGGAATCCGACTTTCACCACCCATTGTCCTCCAATGTGGTTTGTCGCGTCCCCATGGAATCCTGCCCACTCTCCCACTCTTCAAGCCAAAAGTCGGCGGACCGAGCCGGATCCGCCCTACCTCAAACCACCAAACCCTCCGCGTCTTCCTC
>JBIPMR010000165.1:0-6867 GCA_044369025.1 Luteolibacter sp. | reverse complement strand
TACTTCGTCGAAAAAACGCGGTTTTGGGGCTACCTTCGCCAGCCCCGTCAACCCTGGAGTCGCGCCAAGCTGGTGATGATGCGTGAGGATAAAAAGCACACCCCGGACCGCCTCGCGGAAAGCGGACCGGCGGGGCAGCGCTACGCGTTCGATCACAATTTCGAATACCGCATCCGCGGTTCCTACACCGGCGAACAGGCCTACGATCCTAACAGTAATCAGTTCCTTGCGGTTTTCATGCTCACCGGATATGAGCTGGTGGATCGCCAGCCCGGCTGGCTTTTCCGTCCGGATGATCGCTATGTGCGCAACCGGATTACCATGATTCCCCGCTGAGTTTTTTCCCAAACCCTCCTCGCAGAAACCTAATGAAATCCGATGATGTCAAACGTGCGTTCCGGTCGAACCGTCATGAGCGTTCGCTCGGAGATGCCCCCAGCCTCGGGCGTGTCCCCCGGATCGCGGGCAGCGGCAGGCCGAAGGGCGCGATCCGCCGGAGACCCCGCGGCGGCCGCGTGTCGCAGACGAGCCGGTTCACGATTTTGAGCTGGTCCATCGGGGTCGGGGTGGTGGCGGTGGCGGGCATTGGCGCGGCGATTTTCATGTGGCTGCGGCTGCGGATGGGAGAGGTGCATTCCACCCAGCAAAGCCGGCGGAATGTGCCTGAAATGGTGGTGCGGGTGGCGTCGAAATTTCCCTCACCGCCGGAAGCCGAAGCGCTGGGTCTGGTGAACCGCGCGCTCGTCGTCCGCGATCCGGCGATGGTCCCGGCCTACTTCCGGATGGGAGCGGCGAGTCCTGAAACCATCATCGGGTTGTTGCAGGGACTCGAGGCGCAGGATGGAAAATCCGGCAACAGCCGCTGGCTTGGAAGCATGGATGCGAATGGTCTGAGCATGGACGGCGTGCTGGTTCCTTTCGAGAAGGAGGAGGAGGATGCCCGGCACAGGTTGGCTCTTCTTACACCCGATGCCGCGGGTGTTTGGAAAATCGATTTCGAGGCGTTCGCACGGGTGGTGGAACCTTCGTGGCAGGAACTGTTGGAGCGTGGCGCGGCGGAGGCGAAAGTGCGCGTGCATCTGGCCGCGGACTCTTATTACAACGGTCCTTTCAAGGATGACAAAGAGTGGATCTGTTATGGCATGGGCTCGCCGGACATCGACGAGGTGCTGATCGGTTACTGCCGGGCCGGCTCGCCACAGGAAGAGGCGATCCGCTGGATGTTTTCCAAAGGTGAAAAACTCAACCGCGCGACGCTGCAAATCCGCCGGGTGGAGGGAGCCTCGGCCAAGCAGTTTGAAATCACCCGGGTGCTGGCGGAAGACTGGGTGTCGGGGGACAAGCCCTTTGACGAGGGTTTCAACTGAGCCGAAATTTGTCGGTTTATGTGCTTGCGCTGGCGCGGGGCAGTTGGGTATAGGTCCATGCCTCAGCGTGAAGGATGACTCGACATTGTCCTGATTTTCGCCTCGACCCCCCCCGTCGTGAAAACCCCAAAAGACATCCAACGAGATATTCGTTCGCATCATGACCGATCTTCGGCAGCCGTCTTGGACCTTGGCAGGGTGACGCGCGTGCGTTCCCGCCGAGTGGCCCAGCACGGCGTCTGGAAGATCCGCCGGCGAGGCGTGCGGAGGGACTACGATTCCGCAGATCCGGCGCGGCGAAGGTCGTTATTCGGCTGGTCGCTGGTTTTGGGGAGCATCGCGCTGATGGTGATTTCGGGGGCGATTTGGCTGTGGCTCTTGCCGCAGATGCACCGAAGGTCCGAGTTGGGGTTGAAATCCGCGGCGCTGGAAGAGGCGCGGGTGCGGGTGGCCTCGCGGTTTCCGTCGCCCAGCGAGGCCGAAGCGTTGCGTTTCGTGAAACGCGCGGCCGCCAACCGAGACCCGTCCCAAGTGGCAAGTCTGTTCCATCCGGGCGGGGCGGAGGCCGCGGAGGTGGTGGACTTCTGCCGCGCGGCGGAGCTCCGGGACGGCCCGGCCGAGCGCTACGAATGGCTCGGCAGCCTGGATGCGCATGACGTGTTGCTGGAGGGGGTTTTGGTGGTTTTCAAGGGCCGCGAAAAACCGGTGGAGCGGCTGGCCTTGCTCACCCCGGATGCGGAGGGAAACTGGAAAGTGGACTTCGACGCATTCGCCCGGTCGGTGACGCCGTCCTGGGATGTTGTGCTGGGGAAACGGGACAATGTGCCATCCCCGAAGCAGGCCCTGGTGCGGGTGTTGATCGCGAAGGATTATTATTTCAACGGACCGTTCCGGGATGATGCGGAATGGGCTTGTTATGGGATCGCTTCGCCGGACATCGACGAGTTGCTGCGCGGCTACTGCCGGGTCGGATCGCCGGAGCAGTTGGCGCTGGAAAAGCTGTTGGAGGATGGCGAGCGGATGCGGCGGGCGACCTTGGAACTCACCCGGGTCGAGAACGCGGAAGCCCGGCAGTTCGAGATCACGCGCATCCTCGCGAAGGATTGGGTGATGGCGAAGCCTGATGTAAACAAGGGCTGAGCGTTTCAGGCGGGCTCTTCGAGCACGATCCGCGGGAACACCGGCTTGGGCTTGCCGATCGCGTGGCCGTCGGGGAGCAGGCCCCAGTGGAGGTCGGCGAGCTTGAGAGTGGTGAGTGACGGCAGGTTGAGCTGCGTGGCGAGTTTCGCGGTGATCTCCGGCAGGATCGGGGAGATCAGCACGGCGATGTGGGCGACGCTTTCCGCGAAGTGATAGAGAACGGTGGCGACGCGGTCCTTGTTTTCCGGATCCTTGTTGAGCTCCCAGGGTTTCATGCGCTCGGCGTAGCCGTTGCAATGGACGACGTGGCGGTTGAGCGCTTCAAGGCCCTTGGAAATGTCGTAGTCGTCCATCGCGCTCTGATAGGCGGCGAGCGAATCCGCGAGGGATTTCTGGAGCGCGAGGTCTTCGTCCTGCAACGGGCTGCCGTGGCGGACGATGCCGTCGGTGAAGCGCTGGCTCATGTTGAGCGCGCGGTTGCAGAGGTTGCCGAGCTCGTTGGCGAGCTCGGTGTTGAAAAGCATCACCAGGCGGTCCACATCGAAGTCGGAATCCTTGCCGGTGACGATGTCGCGCATCAGGTAATAACGCAGCGCCTCGACGCCGAATTTGTCCGCGAGTTCGTTGGGATCGACGATGTTGCCGGTGGATTTGGACATCTTGTCGCCGCCGCGGCTGTTCCAGAAGCCGTGGACTAACAGCTGCGGCATTTGCGCGTTGCTGAAGCCCATGGCGTGGAGCATGCAGAGCCAGTAAATGCCGTGGGCGGGGATCAGGATGTCCTTGCCGATGATGTGCACGGGGCGGTCCGACCAGAGTGTTTCGAAATCCGGCAGTCCCGCATCGGCGGCGGCGTGGTAACCGGCGAAGGAGATGTAGTTGATGAGCGCGTCGAACCAAACGTAGGTGACGTAGTTTCCATCGAAGGGGAACTCGATGCCCCAGCGCAGGCGTTCTTTCGGCCGTGAGATGCAGAGGTCGGTGCCGACGGAGCGGTCGAGCGCGTTGAGCAGTTCGGATTTCCGGAAGGCCGGGATGATGGCGTCGGCGGTGGCTTCCAGGTAACTCTTGAGCCAGTCGGTGTGGTCGCTGAGTTTGAAATACCAGTTTTCCTCCTGGATCTCGATCACCTCGCCCCACTCGGGGCCGAAGTTGCCGGCTTCGTTGCGGTCGCGGTCGCTGAGGAATTGTTCCTGGCGCACCGAGTAGTGGCCGTCGTGGGTTTTTTTGTAGAGCTGGCCCTGGTCTTTGAGCGTGGTGAGGATGCCGCGGACGCAGGCCTTGTGGCGCTCGTCGATGGTTTCGGCCCAGCCGTCGTAGCGGACGTCGAGTTTTTGCCAGAGGTTGGAGAATTTCTTGGTCGTGCGTTTGACGAAAGTCGCGGGGTGCACGCCTTCCTTTTCGGCGGTCTGCTGGACTTTCTGGCCGTGTTGATCGACGCCGGTGAGGAAATACGCCTCATCGCCGCGCAGGCGACGGTAGCGGGTGATCACGTCGGCGAGAACCTTTTCGTAGGCATGGCCGATGTGGGGCGAGCCGTTGGTGTAATCGATGGCGGTGGTGAGGAAGAACATGGTGGGGAAGTGCGCGGTGATCCGCCGGCTGACGGCAGGGGAAGGAAAACACGGAATGGGGTGGTCGTGCAAGGGGGATGGAGGCGGGGCTGATGCCGGCGGCTGAAAATTCTGCAAACGGCGCGTGGGTCGCGTGGTCCACCATCCCGACCGATGCGGCCTCTCAAAGGGAGAATCCCTCGCAAAACTGAACCCGGCTATCGACCGCTTCGAGATGTAAGGTCTGGCCAGCTGTGATTTTTCCTCTCAGCAGGGCCACGGCCACCAAGAAGCCTAACAAGCGATCCGTCACCCGCTCCAGATTCCTCGCGCCGCACTCCGCGCTGAATCCTTCCCGAAGGATCAGGTCTGTGGCGCTCTCTTCCAAGTCCACCGTCACTCCGCGATCCGCCAGCGCCTTGTCCGGCAACCTGAAATCCGGCAGATAACGGATCGATCACTCCACCGCCGCGGTAGGGCTGGGCGGCCTCGCCCCGCCCTGACTGCCCCCGAGGGAGAATTGTGAAGGCAAACGCGACTGAGCAGAGCTGTATTAACATCCACACAAGCGCACCGGGAAAGCGTCAACCGGAGGGTGGACACTCTTGTCCGCTGGGCCAATGGGGTAGAAAGTGGGGAGCTTCGTGCATGGTTCTTTCGCGTTTCATGGGCGGCACGACAGGAGCACCCACCGCCTAGGCGGACAAACACCGGGGCCAACTTTGGCTTTCTCAATGGCTTCTACCCTCACAGAGCGACGCTACATGCTGTTTCATTCGCTCGGAAACACGGAAGTTAGTAGGGAGTGTCGTGGCTCCTTATGTTTGCGGTGTGTTGGCCTCAAAGGCGCGGATTTCGGCACAAAGATCTTCCATGGTTCCTTCGTCCGGCTGGTTTTGGCGGGTGGTGGTGTAGTTGGTGCTCATGAGATTTCAGGAAGCGTGGGCGATGGTCATGGCGGGTTGGATGTGGGCGGTGAGTTTCTGCTGGTCTTTGGCGAGGGCGCGGAAATCGCACTCGACTTGGATGCCGTGCCAGAATTCCGCGGATTGGCTGAAGAATGCTCCGAAGCGGATGGACATGGCGGGGGTGATGGATCGCCGGGCGTGGATGATTTCGTTGATGGCGCGGGGCGCGACGCCGATGGCGCGGGCCATGGCGTTTTGGGAAATTCCCATGGGCATGAGGTATTCTTCCAACAGGATCTCGCCGGGTGTGATGGGTGGATTCATGGGTGTAACGTATTGCGTTATAGGGGTGCGTCAATGGTAATCACAAATCGTGACCTCGGCCGGGCCGTGATCGGTCCAAGCGAAAACGATTCGCCACTGGTCGTTGATGCGGATCGAGTGGTAACCCGCCAGATTTCCCTTCAAGGTTTCGAGCCGGTTAGCGGGAGGGATTGCAAGATCCTGGAGCACTCGCGCCCGGTTCATTTGGATCAGTTTGCGCAATGCCACGCGAGCGAACGCAGTGAAGCGGCGGTTGGCTTCACGCTGAAACAGCTCCTGCGTGTCCTTGTCGGCGAAGGATTGGATCATGGTTTGAGCTTGAGGAGAGTGGCTTGCAGTTTCCCGGCATCCGGGAAGCGGTCTTTGGGATTGCGGACTTGGAGGTGGACGGTGGAGATGGGGGTAGATTGAAGAGTCGAAAGTCGGAATGTCTGAAAGTCGAAGGTCTGAAGAGGAAGAATGTGGGCGAGACTTCCACACTCCTTGATTACGGCTGAGGTGGGAAAGCGTCAACCTGAGGCGGATAAGACTGGAAGCGGGACGCATCCGGCACGGCCTGCGGTGAGACGCCGCAGCCACGTTTCAAGAGGCCCAAGGTGTCGAGGCCGTGGAAGCCCATGGCTACCGAATCGCTCGTTGGCGCTTACCAATCGCAGAGGGTTTCCAGATAGGCGGCGGAGCCGTCGCGGAGCCAGCCGTCGAGCTGGGAGGGATCCTTGAGCTGCTGGCCGCGGAGGCGCGGGACGGCGATGTAGCGCGTTTCGATGGACGGCAGGTTGCTCATGTCCACCCACAGTTTTTCAAACTGGCAGACGGGGAAAATGTCCTCCTGGCCGTTGCCCCAGCGTTTTTTGACGTCCTTGAGGGTGATGTAGGTGGGCATTTTCGCGGCGAGCGCGCGGATGGCGGTGGCGACCTTTCCGGTGTCGGCTAGATCGGCGCGGGTGAGGTGGAAGGCGGCGAGCAGGGCGTCGATCTGGATCCAGCAGGTGTTGCTGTTATAGTAGGTTAGGTTGAACTCGTCCTCCTCGCGCGGCATGGCGAGGCCTTCGACGAGTTGCGGCCGGCCGTTGACGCGGGCGAGGCCGCCGCCGCGGTCTTCGAGGCGGCGGGTCATGACTTCGAAGCTGAGGCCGGTCCGGGTGGAGAGATGCAGGCCCAGCAGTGCGGGGTCCACGTTCATGCCGACGGTGTCGATGTTGTGGAGCACGAGCGTTTGCAGTTGCGGCCGCTCCGCGAGCAGTTTGGCGAGTGTGCCGTTGCGCAGCAGGTTGGGGATTTCATACCAGTGGCCGACGGGGTGCAGGCACTGGAGCGGCAGGTTGTCGGTGTAGTCGCCGGCCTCACCGGTAGTCTCCGCCCAATGGATGAGGGCGTGGCGCACGCTCTCGCGGACTTTCTGCTGTTGGACGTCGAGCACTTGCTGCGGCATTTCCTCCCAGGCGAAGCGCAGGTCGCGGACGGTGGGCACGGTCCGCAGGCCGATCGATTTTCCCTGTGATAGAAACAACGGACCGTCGTAACCGTAGTGGTCGTGGCGGGCGAGGAATTGCCCGGTGGGCTCGTGGGAAAAAT
>JBIPMR010000163.1:0-6897 GCA_044369025.1 Luteolibacter sp. | reverse complement strand
ACGACCGAATCCGCGCCCCGAAAGTTCGTGTCGTGCTCGCCACTGGCGAGCAACTCGGCGTCATGAGTTCACGCGAGGCGCTCGCAAAAGCCCAATCCCTCGGACTCGACCTCGTCGAAATCGCCGGCCAAGTGGACCCACCGGTCTGCAAAATCGTCGATTACGGCAAATACAAGTACGAGCAGGCCAAGCTGAAAAAGCAGAAGTCAAAGAGCTCCACCCGCATGAAGGAAGTGAAATTCCGCGTCGGCACCGGGCAACACGACTACAACATCAAGCTCGGCCGCGCCGAAGGATTCCTCGAAGGAAACCACAAGTGCCGGTTCGTGCTGCAGTTCCGCGGTCGTGAAAACGCCCACAAGGATCTCGGCTTCGTGGTGCTCAACCGCATCATCGAAGACCTCAAATCAATGGCCCAGGTGGACCAGGCACCGCGTCTCAACGGACGTGCCGTCGCCATGATCCTCTCCCCGCTCCCCGCCCATCAGCGCAAGCGCAAGTTCCACCTGTTCCACGGTGAACTGATGGAAGAGGACGACTTCGAAGACGAAGAAGGCCAAACCGATGAGGAGGAGGACGATTTCGTCCCGGACGAAGTTCCTGATGAAGTGCCGGACGCAGCGGCACCGCCAGCAGCCGGAGCGGAAGCGGCAGTGCCTGAGGCCGAAGAAGCCAAATAGGCTCGGAAGGTTCCATGCTCTATCTATTCGACATCGACGGCACCCTGGTTGACACCGGAGGTGCCGGGATGAAGGCCTTGCAGGAAGCCACTTGCGAGGTTTTCGGCCATGAAGGCCCGGCCCTCGATCTCGCGGGCAGCACCGATCTCGGGATCATCGCCCGTATCCACGCCCACTTCGAAATCGAGCCGACGCCGGAACGCATCGCCGTTTATTTCGAGGTCTATCAAGGCAGGCTCGACTGGAATCTCAGCCACGGCGGTTTCCCCGGTCGGGTTTACGACGGGGTTTCCGTGGTGCTCGAGGAACTGGCAAGCCGCCGGCAGGCCACCCTCGGACTGCTGACCGGCAACACCGCCGGCGGAGCCGCCAGCAAGATGCGCCACTTCGGCCTCGCCGCCTATTTCCCCTTCGGTGCCTATGGTTGCGATCACGCCGACCGCAACCGCCTCGGGCCGATCGCGCTGGAACGCGCCGCCGCCCATGCCGGCAGAAACTTCACCGCCGCGGAAACCCTCGTCATCGGCGATACCCCCAAGGACATCGCCTGCGCCCATGCCATCGGCGCGAAATGCCTCGCCGTCGCCACCGGCCAATTCAGCGCCGCCGCGCTCGAAGCCCACGGCGCGGACCACGTGGTGGAATCGTTGGACCAAGCGCTGGCCTGGATTTGATCAGGGAGCCGGCTTGGCTTTCACCGTCATCACCCCCTGCATCATCGTGAAATGGCCCGGCGTGGTGCAGATGAAGGGATAGGCCCCCGGTTCTTTCGGGATGAAATACAGCGTGTGGCTTTCGCCGCCGCCGAGGCGCTTGCTGTGCGCGAAAATCTGTTTTTTCAGCTCCGCATCGTCCGGCAGATGGCCGGTCTTCGGGTCGCCGCACTTGGCGGCGAAGGCCAGCAATTCGGTTCCCGGTCTGAGGATCACCAGATTGTGGGCCATTTTGGCGACCGGGATTTTCCCGACATTCTTGAACACCAGCGTCACCTTCTGCCCCACCTCCACCTCGAAACCCTTGGTGTTGTATTTCATCTCGTCGTTGCAGGTGATCTCGATTTTCACCGGCGCCTGCGCGCGGGCGAACGGAGCGGCAACCAACAGGGCGAGCGGAATGAGGAGGTGTTTCATGAAATCGAACGGATAGGTTCCAGTGCCGAGTCTAGCGACCTCCGCCCCGGACGCAATCCTTTGAGCCGGGAATTAGGTCAAGGGTCAGGGATTGAGAGGAGGTGACGGTTTTAGTCATGGTGACGAGTGTGCGGCCTTGGAAGGGACGATCCCTGAGGCGAAGAAGCCGTCTTGCACACCTGATCGCGTCGGTTGACGCGAGGCCCGTGAAGGGGGCGACGCGTGCGAGCGCCGGCGGGAAAAACGCCCGGGCGAACAGTTTCAATCCGCCCCCCGTGAAGGCATCCGCGTCAAGTGAAGTAGAAACAGTGAGGTAATGGTGTCAGCCGGAGCGTCAGATAAAGGGGAGTCAGAGGGCAACAGGCTGCCACTCGCTGAGACCAGGGGGGACGCTCCCGCTAGAACTGGAAAACATCTGCGGTCAGGACTTTAACCACACTCCGAGCAAATCCGGCACGCTCTGCCTTGAATGGAGGAAAAGTAGCCTCACTAGGGCTCGAACCTAGAATAACGGAATCAAAATCCGGGGTGTTACCATTACACTATGAGGCTGTTTGCCTTGCGGCGGGCGGAACCTAAACCGGGTCCTGCGGTTTTGGCAACAGGGAAAATCACTCAATGTGTCGAGATTTTCACCGCCTTTTCAATCATCGCCTCCGCCATGTCGAAATCCACGGCGCTACGGGCGTGAATCCGGCAAACCGCCTGGCCAGCATGGAGGGTCTCGCCGCATTTGACGATCTGATCGAAGCCGACGGCGAAATCCACGCCGTCGCTCGCTTTGGCGCGGCCGGCGCCGAGCTGCAGCGCGGCCTGGCCCACCAGGCCGGCGTCGAATCGCGAAACCACGCCGCCATGCGAAGCGATGACTTCGCGGATGATGGGCGCGCGGTGGATTGCCGCGAGGCGCGGCAAATCGGCGGGATCGCCACCTTGCGCGGCGACGAGTGCATCGAAGCGACGGCGGGCGCTGCCGCCGTCCAACAGCTCTTCCAACTCTGCGCGGGAGACACCGGCGATTTTTTCCGATAGATCGAGGACGATTTCCCGCAAGTCCGCCGGTCCGCGGCCGTCAAGGCATTCCAGGGATTCGATGACTTCGAGGGAATTCCCAACGGCGCGGCCGAGGGGTTCGCTCATGGAGTTTAAAACGGCGTGGACTTCGACGCCCATTTCCTTGCCGACGGCGATCATGCTGGCGGCGAGCGCTTCGGCGTCGGCCTGGGTTTGCATGAAGGCGCCGGAGCCGTATTTCACATCGAGCACCAGGCGATCGAGCGTTTCCGCCAGTTTCTTGGACATGATGGAGGCGGTGATCAGCGCGATCGACGGCACGGTGCCGGTGACATCGCGGAGGGCGTAGAGTTTTTTGTCGGCCGGGCAGAAGCGGTCGGTCTGGCCCATCATCACCACGCCGAGTTGTTCGAGTTGGGCGGCGGCGTCTGCCAGGGAGACGCCCACTTTGAATCCGGGGATCGATTCGAGTTTGTCGAGGGTCCCGCCGGTGATGCCGAGTCCCCTGCCGGAAACCATCGGCACCCAGCAACCGGTGCAAGCGACGAGCGGCGCGAGAATCAGCGAGACCTTGTCGCCGATGCCGCCGGTGGAATGTTTGTCGACCACCGGCGGGTGGCTGGGGCGGTGGCTGAAACAATCGCCGCTGTCCATCATCGCGCGGGTGAGCGCGGCGACTTCCACCGGGGTCATGCCTTGGAAAAAAACCGCCATGGCAAACGCGGACATCTGATAGTCCGGGACTTCGCCCCGGGTGTAGCCGTCGATGAGTTTGCGGATCTCGCCGGTGGCAAGTTCCCCGCCCTCGCGCTTGCGGGCAATCAATGTGGGGATGTGCATCGGTTCTATCAATTCCGTGTTAGGGCTCCTCGGCACCTTCCTGGATGACCTCATCGTCACCGACCGGGATCGCGCGGATGGCGCGGGGCTCTTCCGCAACAGAAGGCTCTTCCCCCCCATCAGGATTCGCCTCGAAGGGCTCCACCGGCAGCGCCCGCAGCGTGCCGACACCGCCGGGTAGTGGGATCGCTTCGAGTTCCTCGCCTGCGGCATCCGGGCCTTGGGGAATCGCCTTGGGGATGTCCTCGCCCTCGGCGGGCAGTTCGGAGTCATCGATGACGATGAGCGCCTTCTGCGGCGGGGCGATGGTGTCCTTGATGTCCTCCTTGATGCCTTCGAAGAATTTCTTCACCATCGGCGCGGCCATGCGTCCCCCGGAGACCTTCTCATTGGGGCGGCCTTCGTAGAGCACGGCGAAGGCGTAGCGCGGATTGTCCTCGGGCAGGAACCCGGCAAACCAGGCGAGGCGTTGGTTCTTCGACTGGGGCCCCCATTGCGCGGTGCCGGTTTTGCCGCAGAGCGTGGTGTAGCTGAGGCCGGCGCTCTGGCCGGTGCCGCCGCCGGCGTTGACCACATCACTCATGCCTTTCCGGACGATTCTAACCGCATCCTGGTCGACGCCGAGCCAGGTTTTGCGCTCGGGGAGCGCGGCCTGGACGACGCGGCCGCGGGTGTCCTGGACCTGGCGGATGAGTTGGAGCTTCGGCAGGGCGCCGCCATTGGCGATGCCGGCCATCGCCTGGGCGACCTGCAGCGGCGAGGCTAACAGACTTCCCTGGCCGATGGAAAGGTTGGCGGTATCGCCGTCGAGGATGCGGCGCTTTTCATTTTTGAGCATCCATTCGTCGCTGGGGACGAGGCCGGGAGTCTCGCCGATGAGCGGCAGCCCGCTGCGTTCGCCGAAGCCGAGGCGGCGTGACAGATTGAGGAAAGCGGAAGGGCCGACGTCGATCCCGACTTGATAGAACCAGGTGTTGCACGAGCGGGCGAGCGCGCGTTTCACATCGATGGAGCCTTCGGGGGTTTTGGTCCAGTTGTTGAAAACCGTGCGGCCGATGGTGATGGCAGCGGGGCAGTAGATGGTGGAGTTTTCGGTGACTTTGCCGCTGTTCAGGGCGGCCAGTGCGACGACCGGTTTGTAGGAGGAAGCCGGCGGATAGGCCGACTGGAACGCACGGCCGAAAAGCGGCTGGGCGGGGTCGTTGTTGAGCGCCTCGAAGTCCTTTGCATGGATCCCAGGAATGAAGGTGTTGAGATCGAAAGAAGGGCGGGACGCCATCACCAGCACCTCGCCGGTGACCACATCGAGGACGACAAAGGCTCCGCGCCGGCAGCCGTTGCGGAGGGTGTTTTCCGCGAGTTTCTGCCATTTGAGATTCAGGGTGGTGACCAGGGTGCCGCCGGGGCGCGGGCGCTTGACCTGTTCTTCCAACAGCTTGTTGCCGTTCTCATCGAAGAGCAGCCGCTTCATGCCGGGCTCGCCCGTTAGCTGGGTATTGAAGATCTTTTCCAGTCCGGCGCGGCCTTCGCTTTCCTCCCACAGCGGCTCGTTGAAATTGATCGGACCGGTCGGCAGCTTGCCGACACTGCCGGAGTAGCCGATGATGTGGGCGGCCATCTCGCCTTCGGGATAGCTGCGGCTGTAGATCGGGTGGAGAATCAGGCCGGAGCTCAGCTTGGTCTCGATGGCGGTGGCTTCCTTCTGGTCGATCTGACCGCTGACTAACAACGGCAGCCAGCGGCGGTGGCGGTAGTGATCGAAGAGCTCGTCGTCGGTTTTCGGTGTGGAATTTTTGACCAGCACCTGCAGCGCATCGAGGCGGGTGCGCGCCCAGTTGATGACGAAGGCACGGTCGGCGTTTTCAAACTGCCGGAACTGGAGGGCCGCCTGATAGGCGACGCGGTTCCGGGCGAATGGCTCGCCTTCCCGGTCCACGATCTGGCCGCGCGGGGCGGGGATTTTCAGAGTGATCGTGCGGGCGTCTTTGCGGGTGCTGATCGCCCCGTCGGAGGCATTTCGGGCTGCGGGTGCCTGGAGCGGCGCATCGACCTTGGCGATTTCCGGCGCGCGCAGGTCTTGGGCGCCCAGCGGCAGGCCGGCGAGGCAGCAAATCACGAAAATTCGTTGGAGGAGGAATGAGCTCACAGTTGGGTTTGGGGACGCTAAGCCCGAAAAACGAGCAAGGCAACGCCCAATCCGGGGCGATGGAGCGGGGTTCCAGTGCGAAATCTCATTCCGAAATATTTCAACCACGGATTTCAGATGATCACGGATAAGAGGAGTTGGACCGAAGAATTCACCTCATTGTCGCGAGGCGGATTTTGCAAATATCCAATTCCTTTGTGATTCCATGGGGCTTTATCCGTGGTCATCCGTGACGGCATGAAGTCATTCAGCAACCGGCGCTGGGCGGACCGCCATGTCTGGTTTGACGTCCCTCGCGGAACCCGTGAGTGCCGCAACACGCACGGGTGGCCGAAGGGCCAAAGGTTCGAGGATTGCACTGAGCTGACTCCTCCAGTCTGTGATCGCCATCCGCCCCGGCCGCCGCGGGCTCGGACTTGATACGGACAAGAGTTTCGCCACCAAGCTGAGGAAGCTAACGGTAACGCCGGGCAAAGCCCTGCGAGCCGGACTGCACCTTCCCGGGACCCTGGATGCCTGACTCCTCCACCTTCAACAACAAATACTTTCCGCTGCGAAAATCGACACCGCATGAAGAAACAGCTTGAATGACTCCATGCCTGCAACCGGTGGTCAAACGCTTCCCGATTCCGGCAATTTCCCCCGAGTGTGGGCCCCCCGCCCGCAGGGCCTCCGGGGCTGCGGAATCGGCCTTGTCATTGATACGGAAGTGTTAATGAGTTTGCGACAGGTGAAAGCACTTGCCTGCGGGGTCACGATTTTCCTTTGCTGGTTGGATTGGTGGATGCCAAGCCCCGGGCAGAGTCTGCCCGAGTGGCAGGGCAAGCAGCACTTGGCGAAACCTCCGGAGTTCGGAATCCGCGACCCCGGGGATGTGTTAGACCATCAATCCGGGGCCTTCCAGCGGATTTCCCACGAACTCCAAAACCTCGCCGCCGCGCATGGCTACAGGATCCTGCTGCTGGTGGAGCCGGTGTTGATTGGAACCTCGGCGACCACGCTGGCCGCGGAATTGCACCAAGCCTGGCTGCCCGATGCCGACGGCTTGGTGGTGGTCTTCGAGGCTGACACCCGCAGCCTCGGCATT
>JBIPMR010000162.1:0-6915 GCA_044369025.1 Luteolibacter sp. | reverse complement strand
CCGGTCGACAGGGTGGTCACATCGTGGGCAAGTGATTTCAGGGTTTCTGGAATTCCAGCGCCGCCAAGTTGTTTTCCCGCCATCGAGAAATTGAGGTTGGTGATCCCTTTTTCCAACAAGGCGGACTGGGCCGCACCCTTCTCGAAGAACTTGCGCTCCAACTTGTCCAGCCCGGTTATGAACTCCACTCCTGGTCGCTGTCCGGCCCCGAGTTGTGTCGTTCTCTGCCCGCTTTCGACGGCACTATCCGCATACCTTGTATTGATGCGGACTTTCACGCCTTCATCCATCACCGCCCATGCCAAGGCCCCGGGGGTGGACTTGAGAGGAATTTTGTTGGCGATGACCGTGCTCCCGGCCGCCGGAGGATCGCCCACGGAGCCCTTTCCCCACAGCATCACTCCCGCGGGGGAAGTCGTTGGACTACCGCTAGATAAGGGAGCGACCCCGGCAAATCCGATTTTGGCGGTTTCGGTCGGAGTGCCGGAAGCCAACCACCCGCGAAACTTGAGGTCACGGGCGCTTTTCTCATAGTCCGAGGGCTGGGATGTTGCCTTGATTTCCCAAGAATCCCACACCCCTGTGAGCTTCGAACTGGCGATGTTTTCGTCGATCAAATCGGCTCGTGCGGTCACTCGTTGATCGGGTCCGGCATGCTTCTGAAGATCACCGATGGCCATCATCAGCGCCATCCTGGCGTTGGCCCTGGCCGCCGCCATGGCATTCCCCTGACTCGACGACCTCAGCGAAATACTCGACAGCGTAAGGAGTCCCACCGCGATGATCGTCAACAAGATCATCAGCGAGAGCGTCACCACCAGGGCGAATCCCCTGGTGGGTGCAATGATGGAGGCGGCTTTCTTCATTTGTAGTATCCAACTGAGAACTTAAGGAGTGAAGGGAACCAAGGCGCTCAGACGGCCGAGCAGTTTCCCATTCACCGCCTTTGCGGCCGGCACGGTGATCACGATCGTGTCGGTTGCCGCATCCGGGGAGTTCTCATTCACGTCGACAGTGATTCCATCCGTGACCGAGTCGACAGCTCCCACCGGCACGTTGTTCGCCGTCGGGAAGTTCAGATCGGTGGACCATTGGAATACCAGGGTTGTCTCGAGTTCGGACACGTCCGTGCGTTTGAAAGTGAAGACCAGATCACGCGATGTCTGGGAAACGGTCGGCAACAGTCCGATGGAGTTTGATCCGGCTGGATCTGCGGTGAACGGATCAGGATCACCACCAAACACGAACTCAAGTGCGTTCACCAGTCCGTCACCATCAAGATCCGCAGTGGGCAGGGCATCATCCCCCGTAAGCAGATAGGTCGCCAACCAATCGGCATAGAAAGTGGGAAAAAGGGTCGCTTGAACAACACCAGTGGAACCAAGGAAGTGAACATCATCAATATGGGAAGCGCCAGAACCCGAGGCCCCGTAGGTGCCGAGCGGCATTGGAACTCCATCAAGATAGAGCATTCCAACGATCTCAGTGCCCGCTGCCCGGACCTTGCCTCCGGTGATGGAGAGACTGCTGTCATTGTAGAGTGAATAACCGTTCACGACAAGTACACCTGCTTCGACGACGGTATTGTCATAGACGTTGGTTCTGTAAGGGTTAGGTGCTGGACTGATGGTTACGGTCGGGGCAGTTGTATAGCCGGTGCCGCCGTTGGTGAGGGTCACGCTAACCTTGCCGTCGAAGAAATAGGCATCTGCGGTTGCGGTGGCACCCGTGCCGTCGCCGGTAATGGTGACGGTGAGCGGCACATCGTCATAACCCGTACCCGTGCCGGGGTTGAGAGTGATGGCCGTTACGATGCCACCGCTTACAGCCGCGGTCGCCGTTGCATCGACCGAGGCAACGGGTGCCAGGGTGAGGGTGGATGCCCCCCCCTTGCGCAAGGTGCCGGTCGTGCCGTTCGAGTAGATGAATCCCGAGAGGGTTTGGTCAGCGCTGCTGTTGAAGAAAATCTCGGGAGTTGCACCGCTTGGTCCACCGCTGAAATTGCTGGTGAGCGGAATAGATGCGGCATAATTGCCGCCACCGAGTTGTGAAGCCCCTCCAATGATCAACCTGCCTTCCCAGACAGTTGTGGCACCCGTGTAGGTGTTCGCACCGGATAGAGTCCAAGTGCCACTGCCCCGTTTGCTGACACCCGTCTGACTTCCCGTGCCGGTAGCGTCGACAATCGCACCCGCGATTTCGCCAGTGCCGGCGGTGGAGCCTTGGAGGATGACATCTTTGGCGTAGCCGGTTCCACCGAAGAAAGTAAACGGACTGGTGAACTTGAGGAGGCCAGTACCCGATTGATCGATCGCATTGCTGGCACCGAGTTGCCCCGCATAATTAAGCACCCGGTCGGTGGTTTCGCCAGCACCGGTATAAACGATGGTGGATTTGTTGCTGTTTCCGTTGCTCCCGAGGTCAATCGTTCCGTTCGCCACTGTCGTCGGTGCGCCCAGGCTGCTGCTGGCAGTGCCGCCGACGACGCTGTTGAACGAGGAAACGCTCAGCTTCGCAACGCTGCTACCGGAAACCCCGTCGACCGCCGTCTTGCCGGTATAAGTATTCATTCCCGAGAGCTTTACAGTGCCCTTGCCGGAAAACTTGTAATTGACTGCACGGCTTAGATTCGAAGTGATGTCGACTTCGGAAGTTGCGTTGGTCGTGTCCATTCCAAAATAGGAACCATCCCGGAGGCCCCCTGTACCAACAGCACTCAAGTTGGAAAGGAGCGTTGTAATTTGGTCGCCGGTGAACTCATCGGTGCCACCTACCGAGAGCAGCAGGGTTGGATTCAAGTTCGTTGTCGGGGCTGTGCCGGCAGGGCTGTAGCCGATAGGTTCAACGGTGATGTTGGAGGCAGTCCACTGAGAGGTGTCGCCATTGTAGAGGCCTGCAGCTTTCTGGATCGCTAGCACACCACCCCAGACCTTGGTAGGGCCACTGTAGGTATTATTTCCAGTAAGAACAACTTTTCCATTGGCGCTGCCTGTCTTGGTTAGGCCTCCGGGTCCGGTGACTGGAACGGAGACGGTGAAATTCCCTGAGCTTGAAGTGTAGAACACCGAGTCGGCACCCAGGGTGATGGATCCCACACCATTGAAGGCTTGCCATGCATCACCGAAGCCGTTTGACGGCCAGATGGCTCCACCGTTGAGGGTGAGGTTGCCTTTGAAGATATTTCGGTCCGGGCGCAGGATGGCGCCCTTTTCGACCGTCACATTGACGGGGGAGGCCTGAGTGCCCGGTGTGATGGTAGAACCACCTCCAAGGCAAAGGTTGGCAAATGACCCGGCCCGCAGAATACCGGAAGCCACCACGACGCCGCCAGTGAAGGTGTTGTAAGGTCCCACCAAGGAGGAGCTTCCTGTGGTGCCCAGGATGACGCTGTCAGCCAGCGAAGTCGTATTATTGGGAATGGCATTGAGCCCGCTAACCACGAGTGACGAGGAACCGCCGGGATTGTCGATGATCGGGATGTTGATCACCAGGTTTGATTGCGCCAAAGTGGCACTCAACCGCTGGGTCGCGCCGTTGCCTGAAACGTGCAGCACCTTGTTGTCTCCGATGGTGAGTGGAGCGGATGTCAATGCGGTGGCGGCGCTTGTTTCACCAATTTGGAAGAGTGCGGATGTTAGTGCAGTTGGTACGCCTCCAGGACCCGTCCATGCACCGGCACTTAGAATGCCATTGAGCTTCATCCCAAAGGTTAGATTCTTGATTTGACGGGTCGTGAGCGATGTTGTCGACGGAGAGTTGAGCGTCAGGGTATTTGCATCCACTGCGCCCGTCATCGTGAGCGCACCACTTGTTCTAAAGTTCACCGTGGGGCTTGTTGCTCCGGCTGCGGTCAGAGGGGTGGGTGCGGTGGCGCTAATCCCTGAAACCGTCCCCGCGGTAGTTGTTGCGTAAGCGACAGCGGTTCCGCTTCCACTGGTGGCCCATGGTCCGAGGATTCCTGACACATCATTGGTGAGCGTGCCCAAGGCGCCGGAGAAATTGGTGAAACTCACCGCACCGCCGCTTTTGCTGAAAGTGCCGGCGACATCCAAGGTCTTGCCGACGGCCGTGGACCAAGATTGGCCACCTTTGAGTGCGAGGTCGCTTCCGATCGTCAAATTCTGAGTCGCTGCGCTCAGGTCGATGCCAGATGCGCCGACAGTCAAGGTGCTTCCTTCCCCAAGTGTCACGGCTCCCTCGGGATTCGTGACTTTGATCCCCGAGAAACTCAAGTCCCCGCCAAGGAGGGAGCTATTGGCCCCGGTGACGGTGGAGTCCCACTGAGCGATATCGTTGACTCCGGGAACGACGGCCCCACTCCAACTGGCAGCGAGGTTGAGGTCGGTCGCATTGTCCAGCTTGCTGATCGTGGCCGCTTGGGCCGGGAGTTGGATGGTAATGAACGACGCCATGGCAAATGCATGGAGAGAGGAGACACGGCTTGCGGAGCTTTTTGGTTTCATCGGTGGATTTTTAGGTGGAGGTTGAATAGCAGGAGATGGCGGTCTGGCTGGTTTTATCGGGATGATTGAAGAGAGATTATCGGACTAACAGATGTCATGAAGAAGTCTTGTGAAAGCAGTCGGACAAGTGCTCCCGCGGGAGCGATGACGTTGAAAACTTGCTTGAAGCGGAGCCTCGCCATCAATTTGCAGAATAGGTGTCATGGTGCGGCATGATGACAAGAGCCGATGAGGTTGTATTCAGAAAATACATCTCAGCCGGAAGATCCGTTGTTCAATCCGAGCGCCTTCGTGCGAGGGTTTCTCCGGGGATGAATACCGGGGCCAAAAAGTGTTGCCGCGGCTTTCGGACGCCGGTCTCGATCATCTCATTAAGAAGCCTGGCGACCGCACGCCCAAAACGCAGCCAGTCGAAATTGTAGCGGCTGAACTCGGGAATGCTCCGCTCCAAATAGGGTTCGTGGTCACGAACGATCAATGAAACGTCGCCGGGGACGATGAGTTTCATCTCCCTGAGGATCCCCGCCACCGGCAGGGCCTGAATGGCCTCGGTGACCATGATCAACGTCGGCGGGTCAACGCCGCGCATGGTCAAGGCGAGCTCGCGGCGAAGTCCATTGGCGGTCCCGTCGTCGTTGATCACCGTGACTTTTCCGGCACGACCCACGCTTGAACGTAGTCTCCCGAGACCCAGCAAAGTGTTTGATGAACCCGTGGAGTTGCTGTCGAAGGCAACGAATCCGAGATGGTGATGCCCGAGACGGGACGCTTCGGAAGCGGCATGGCATCCGATGGCCGCGTAGTCGAGAGCGACAGACGGCAGAGTGATCCCTTCATGACAGGGACCCAGCACCACACAGTGGAGCTGGCTTTCTTCAAACCACCGCTGGATCGCCGGTGAGGAGCGATGAAGGATCCAACCGGTGGTTTCAGTGTTGGCCGTCAACCGGGCAAGATCTGCGGCCGGATCTCCATGCCACAATGAGGCCTGAGTTTGGATCGCAAGCTTGCGGTTCCGGTTAAGCAATGCCTTGCGAATTTCATCAACGATGATCCGGGTATTCCATGCATGCTCAAGAGCCGGAAGCTGGCTCAGCCATAGGACACCACCCCGTACGATTCCTGTTGGAGGGGGATTATGAATATCTTTGGTGATCAGGTGCCTTTGGCCGCGGCCTCCGGAGGTGATCCATCCAGCTTCCTCAAGTTCCGCAAGCGCCTTGCGCAGGGTGACGCGGCTGATGCCGAACTTAGTTCTCAAGGCCTCCTCACCCGGCAGCACGTCCTTCCAGCGCTGATAGGTAATCAGCTCCCTCATCAGATCGACCGTTTGATCCACCAGCGAGGTCCGCACGGGCTGGGTCAGGACCATTGGCAGGGAGGCATCTTTTCCCGGGTCCTGAAAAGTTCTGACGCGCTTGGCAGACATACGGACGGGTATTTGGATCTGTTTGAGGAAGCGCCACGGATTTGGCCAAGTGCCTGTAGAGATGGCGTCCAGCCACCCGAGTTCAAGAGTCGAAGCTCCTGTATTTGAAAAATACACCTATCTCCCTAACGCCGTCATGGCCTCATTCCAGCCGGCGCTGGACAAGGGTCGCGCCAGGAATAAATAACGGCAGCAGCTTGCGCCGGGCGCACTTCCGGCCGCCGCTTTCGATCATGTCGTTGAGTAGCTTCGCAGCGGTCCGGCCGAAGCGGAGCCAGTCAGACGTATAGCGGCTGAACTCCGGAATACTGCGATCCAGAAATGGCTCGTGATCGCGAACCACCATCGACACCTCCTCAGGAACCTCCAATCCCATCTCGCGCATGATTCCCAAAACCGACAGGGCTTGGACGGCCTCGGTGACGACAATCAAAGTCGGCGGATCCGGTGCCGTCATCACCTTGGCGATGGCCTTGCGAAGTCCCGCCACCGTTTCATCATCGCTGATGACGGTGACTTTTCCCGGACGACCATTTTTCGGGCACAGTTGCCTGAGCCCTTCCAGAGTGGTCAGAGAACTCGCGACTCCGGGATCGTATGCCAGATAGGCTACATGATGATGGCCTAACCGGGATGCTTCCGCAGCGACGTGGCGCCCAAGAGCGGTGCAGTCGATTTCCACGGACGGCAGGCTGACCCCTTCGTGGCAGGGACCCAATACGACGCAGGGAAGATGACTCTTCTGAAACCACTGCTGGATCGCCGCCGAGGCCCGATAGAGAATCCACCCTGCGGTTCCAGGTTCGGCGGTCAGCAGGGAGAGACTCGCGGCGGGATTTCCACGCCACAGAGAAGTCCGCTGCAGAAGTTCCAGCCTGTGTTCCCTCAGGAGCAGTGATTGACGGATTTCATCGAAAATGATCCGTGTGCTCCAGGCGAGCTCGATTTCGGGGAACTGGCTCAAGCATTTCACTCCGCCAGTGCTGACGGCGCCAGGGGCGCCAAGATGGGATCCCGAGTTGA
>JBIPMR010000161.1:0-6936 GCA_044369025.1 Luteolibacter sp. | reverse complement strand
CGGCGCGGGCAAGTCCACCTTCTGCCGGATGATCACCGCGCAGGAGGAGCCCGACGCCGGCAGCCACAGCTTCGGCCACAAGGTCGCCACTTCGTTCTTCTCGCAGAACCACGCCGACGAGCTGGACCCCAATCTATCGGTATTGGAAACCGTCGAGGCCGCCGCTTCCCGCGAGTCGATGCCGCACGCGCGGAATTTGTTAGGTTGTTTCCTGTTCCGGGGCGACGACGTCTTCAAAAAGATCGGCGTTCTATCAGGCGGCGAGCGCTCGCGCGTGGCGCTGGTTTGCATGCTGCTGCGTCCGGCGAATTTCCTGATCCTCGACGAGCCGACCAACCACTTGGACATGCAGTCGCAGGACGTGCTCCAGCGCGCGCTCATCGACTACCCGGGCAGCGTGATGATCGTTTCCCACAACCGGAATTTCCTCGATGCCCTGGTCACCAAGACCCTCGAATTCCGGCCCGGCGAGCAACCGACGCTCTACGCCGGAAACATCACCTATTACCTCGAAAAATCCGCCGAGGATGAGGCGGCGAAAAAGGGCATTCCGAAACTCGCCACGCTGGCACCCGCGGCTAACAACTCGGTTTCGCGCCAGAGCGTCCCCGGGGTGAACCGCAAGGAGCAGCGCCGGATCGAGGCCGAGCAGCGCGAGATGCGATCGAAGGTGCTCAAGCCGTTAGAGACGGAGTTCGAGGCCCTCGAAATCAAGATCGCCGAGCTGGAGAGCGCGCAGGCCACCTTGACCCAGCGCCTTTCCTCCGAGGAGGTGATCCAGGATGCCGGGAAGATGCGCGAGGCCTCCAACGCCTCGGAGAAGCTCGGGAAAGCGCTTGAAAGCAGTTACTACCGCTGGGGCCAGCTTTCCGATGAGATCGAGAAGGTGAAGGCCAAACTCGAGACATCCTGATCGGGCCGGAGAAAGAGTCGGTGCATTTTGGATTTGGTGAGGCGGGGCAACGGCCTGTGCCATGGCGTTCCCGGGAGCGCCGACGTCCCCGTCGGCACGGCGAATGAAGAGGTCAATGATACGGCCGTTAGCGACGAGGCATTGGCGGTTCATTCGCAGGCCAACGAGGACGTTGGCGTGCCCAGGCGGGGGACATCGCGTCAATCCATCAGCAAACGAAACGCGGACCCTTCAAGGAGGGGCGGAATCTGTCCGCCCTGGCCATCGGGAATCCATGAGGTGAGAGAATCACTGTTCAGGGCCTTCTCATGGGCATGGGCGATCCGATATCCGCCCCTCCTCGGCTCAAGACATCCGCCGGGCGGGCATGGCATCAACGGACTTCGAAGGGTGCGTTCGCGGTGGCGGCGTGGCCCTCGCCATCCTTCACCCAGACATGCAGCCGATAGATGCCGGGTTGGGTCGGTGCGGTCACGGCAACGCGGTCGCCGGCGGTGCTGGCGACCGTGCCGGCGACGGGCTTGGGCATCGGCGGGCGGGTGTGGCCGTTGTGGGATTTTGTCTCGGGCAGCACGGCCCAGTGCCAGGCGAGCGGGTCGCCGTCGGGATCGGTGGCGGCGGCGCCGGCCTCGAAGGAATGGCCGGCGGCGACGGCGGGTTTGGGGACGCCGCGCAGCGGTTCGATGGCCGGCGCGTGGTTGGCGGGTTGGCCGCCGCCCCAGACGTTTTGCAGGGCGTCGGCGACGGCGGTGCTCTCGCCCTCGTGGGTGAAGACGCCGAACCAGGTGGCGGTGGCCTCGAATTTCCAACCCCAGACAAACACATAACTGCCGAGGCAGCCGCCGTCGGGCGTAATCGTTTTCTGATAGAAACTGGCGATCATCTTCGCCTTTTCGCTGCTGGTTTGTTCGAGCGGCGCGCCGGATTGGCTTTTCGGGCTTTCCCAGAAGCCGCGCGGGCCCCACTCGGTGAGCAACCACGGGCGCTTCCAACCGACTTTTTCCAGATGTTTCCGCAAGCTCGCAACGCCGCCGTAGGTGTTGATGCCGACATAGTCGAGATTCGGGGCGTGGGCGTTCAGGCCGGCGGCCTTGGCCGGGCTCAGGCCGGCGACGGCGGTGAAGGTGGGATGCGCGGGATCCAGCTCGCGGACGAGGCGGGCGAGGCGGTCGATTTGTTTCCAGAAGGCGGTGTTGGTGCCGTCGCCCTCGACCTCATTGCCCAGTCCCCAGGCGAGCAGCGCGGGGTGGTGGCGGTAGGCCATCACTTCCTTGCGGACGCGCTCGGCCTGTTTGTCGCATTGCGCCTGATTCTGATAGGAGAACCAGCGGGATTCAGGTTCGAGCCAGATGCCGGCGCTGACGGTGAGTCCGAGTGCTTCGGCGTGATCGAGGGATTTCGCGAGTCCGTTGGTGGTCCAGGTGCGGAAGGAATTGGCGCCACGGGCGGCGAGTTGTTCCAGATTGCCGCTGCCGCCGGCTCCTTTGACAAAGTAAGGCCCGCCGCCGCGCGAGATGCCGCCGGCGTCCACGCGCACCGCCACGGCGGTGGCCGGTGGGGTGTCAGGCGAGGCGGCACAGCGGGCGGCGGTGGAGAGCGCGCCTGCGGTGGCCAGCAGGTGGAGAATCGAGCGGTGGGAAGAGGGCATGGGATGGGGAATGGAGATTGACGCTGGAATTCCGGGCATGCCCCCGTTTCCGGTGCCGCCCGGCCGAGGATTGCGGTGTTTGGTGGGTGGAGGAGTCAGGCGTGGTTCGTATCGCTGCCAACCTCCCAACCCGGATAGCCCGCGGGGTGGGAAATCTCACACGCAAATCGATGATATTTTTTCCCGGAATCCGTAAGATCCGCCCGGCGGCGGCCTATATTCTGCGATGACCGAGGACGAAATCACCGATGTGATCCGCAAGGTGCTCGCGGGCAATGGCGCCGAGTTCTCACGCCTGGTGCGTGAGTTCGGGCTGCCGGTGCGTTCGTTCATCCATGCGCGGGTGAGGAATCCGGCGGACGCGGAAGACTTGGCGCAGGAAAGTTTCATCGCGGCGTTCCGGGGCTTGGCGAAGTTCGATATCAGCCTGTCATTCGAAGCCTGGCTGATCGGCATCGCCCGGCACCGGGTGCTCGGGCATTTCCGCGCGACCGACCGCCGCCACAGCGCCAACCAGAAATTCCGCGAGGAATGCCTGGCCCTCGTCGGCCACGAACTTCAAGCGGTCGAGGAGGAGCTCGGCCATGAACCGCTCAAGCGGCTGATGGATTGCGTGGAAAAACTGCCGGAGCGCATGCGACAGGTGATCCGCGGCCGGCTGCGCGGCGAGGATGGCTCGAAAACGGCGAGCCTGCTCAACACCTCGCGCGGCGCGATTTACATGCTGCAACTGCGGGCAAACGGCCAATTGAAGGACTGCATCATGAAAGGAGCTCGATGAATTTGGAACCCGCACTCGCGAAACTTCTCGAAGCCTGGCAGGACGGTGGACTGCCCGAAGCGGAGGAAGCCGAATTGCTGCGCCAGCTCGACAGCGATGCCGACCTGCGCCGCCGCTTCGCCGAACAGGTGGCGATGCTTGGGTCGGTGCGCGCCGCCGCCGAACAGAATCCGCGCTGGCTTGCGTTGTTTGATCTGCTGGAGCACGGCGAGGACGAGGCGGACGCCAAAGTGTTGTCCTTCGAATCCGCCACCATGAAGCGCATCGCCCCGGCGGCGGTCTCGCTCGCGTGGTACCAACTTTCCGCCGTGCGCGTGCTGGCTGCGGCGGCGGTCCTGCTGCTGACGGCTTCTTTCCTTTTGAATTCACCCGGAACGCCCGCCCCTGATGGAGTTGCCGCCGTTCCCGTGGTCCCGGCCGAAGCTCCCGCCCCGGTGGTGGCCGCCGTGGCGGTGGTCATCGGCGCCTCGCCGGATTCCGGCCGGGCGGTCGGGGCCTATCTGAAACCGGGCGTCATCTCGCAGGCCACCGGCTGGCTCACGCTCCAGACGCTCAATGGCGTGTCCGTGACGCTGGACGCACCGTTCCGGGCGGATTTGTTAGCCTGCGACCGCATCCGTCTCAACGGCGGCCGCGCGCGCGTGCGGGTGCCGGAAGGCGCACAGGGATTCCGGCTGGATTCGCCCGCCTTCGATGTGGTGGATCTGGGCACCGAATTCGCCGCCAGGGTCAACGCCGATGGCAGCGGCACCTGCCGGGTGTTCGAGGGCATGGCGGATGTTTCCCTGCTGGATTCCATCGGCGAAGTGATGCGCACCCAGCGCCTCACCGCTAACAAATCCGTCCGCGTCGATCCTTCCCGCCGACACCTGCGGGTGATCGAGGAAGCCGACAGCGCTTACCCGCCAATGAAACAACCGCCGCGGCCGACGCTGGCGCTGCCGTCCTCCTACGCGAAGGACGTGATGGCGATGGGGGCGGTGGCTTACTGGCGGTTTGAGGAAATCCGCGACCGCGAGGTGGCCGATGAAGTCCCGGATGGCGCGCGGCTGATGGTGGTCGGCACCGCCGCCATTGTGAGCGAAAGCGCCGGCAACCATTCCGGCGAACTGACGCGGCAGAATCAAGCGGAGTATTTCCAGATTCCGAGCCGGACCCGCCCGCTGTTGCAGGGGGATTTTTCCGTCGGCCTGTTCGCGCAATTCGGATGGCTGCAAAACTTCGCGCTGCTTTCCGCCACCCGCTACGACAAGGAGGTCAAAGGGCACTCGTTCATTCTCCAGTCCTACGCCTCCTTCCGCCGCTCGGACCTCAACCGCACCGGCCTGCACGCGGTGCTGCGCGACCCGCCGGCCTGGGATGGCGGCGTCGAGGTTTACGGCAACGCCCGGCTGCGTCCGCATCACTGGCATCACATCGCCGCCACCCGCGAGGGCGGCCAGCTCACGCTTTTTCTCGACGGCGTCAGGGTCGGCCGCGAAGTCGTGGGATCGATGCCGCTGGACTGCGGGCAGATCTTCGTCGGCCGACTCAACGGCAATGCCAGACAATCGCGCAGGGAAGCCCGCGGACTCGTCGGCCACCTCGATGAACTGGCGTTTTTCCCCCGCGCCCTCAGCGGGGAGGAAATCCGGAAACTCGCGTCGCCGGTGAAATAGGCCGCCGTCCTCCCGTCCCCGCGGGAGCTTGCACCAAAGCCGTCGCCCGCCGCCCGGACGGCCTAACGGATATTGGTGTCGCAAAGCGATTGTGGAATGTCGTGTAACGTCGTGGACAGATGCGCCCCGGTTGCGGTAGAGTCGCCGTCCAATGTGGGAGTTCAAGCAACAGCCCTCGAGAATTCCCGTTGGTCACGCCTCATTTCTGTCCCTTGTCCATGGAAACCATCCAACTCAAACCCGCGCGTCCCGCGTCAGCCAGTCCGTCCCTTGGAAGTCTAACGCCCGCGTTTCTCGATGGCCTGCGCGAGGGCTATCAGATGACCCCGGCCGATCTTGCCTGCCACCACGCGGTGGCCAACAATCCCGCCAAACAACTGGCCCTCAACCGCGGCGTGGCGCGCGAGGACGACGGGCATTTCAGCCACCGGGTGCATTCGAAGGGCATCACCAATCAGAAAAAATCCGGGCGCTGCTGGATGTTCGCCGGGCTCAACGTGCTGCGCCCCCAGGTGATCCGCGACCACCAGATGGAGGAATTTGAATTCTCAACCGCCTATCTCCAGTTCTGGGACAAGCTGGAAAAATCCAATCTTTACCTCGAATCCATCATCGAACTCCGCAACGCCGATTTCCTGAGCCGCGATTGGGAAATGGTCAACAAATGGGCGATGGAGGACGGCGGATGGTGGAACTACCTCACCGGTCTGGTCGGGAAATACGGCGTCATGCCGCTCGCGGCGATGCCCGAAACCCACGCCAGCGAACACACCGAGAGTCTCAACGAAGTGCTCAACCGCCTGCTGCGCTCCCGCGCGGTCCGCATCGTCGATCTCGGCGACGAAGGGGCCGGCATCGACGAACTGCGGGCCGAGAAAAACCGGGTGATGGCGGAGGTTTACCGCCTGCTGGTCCTGCATTTCGGCGAGCCGCCGTCCGAGTTCGATTGGCGCTACCCGCTCCGGAAACAACCCGATCCCGCCGCTCAGGGCGATTCGGAAATGCACACCGCCGAGAACCAAAGACTCTCCGCGACCGAACGCCACACCCCGCAGTCGTTCTATCAGAAGTACGTCGGCCGCCCGCTCGACGAGTATGTCTGCCTCTACAACGACCCCCACAACGCGCTCAACCAACACTACAGTTTTGATCGCGCCCGCAACATCATCGGCAACGAGTGCATGCACTTCGTGAACATCGACACCGTGGCGATGAAGGAAATCGCCAAGACCTCGATCCTCGCCAACGAGTCGTTGTGGTTCGCCGTGAACATGGGCTTCGACCAATCGACCGAACTCGGTGTGATGAAGCACCGGCTGTTTGATTACGAAACGCTTTTCGGCATCGACCTGACCTTCAGCAAGGCCGACCGCACCCGCTTCCACTCCGGTGCCTCCGGCCATGCCATGGCACTCAGCGGCGTGGACCTCGACGCCGACGGGCAGCCGCGGAAGTGGCTGGTCGAAAACAGTTGGGGTGACGACAAGGGGGACAAGGGGCTCTGGACGCTTTATGACGACTGGTTTGACGAACACGTTTACACCATCATCGTCCACCGCCGCCATGTTCCCGCCGAGATCCTGGCGCATTTCGACGAGGAGGCCACCGTGCTCCCCGCTTGGTACCCGGGCGCGCGGGGGATTCAGTCAGCCGGCAGCCGCCGATGAAGACCTGCTTCGGTGCGCTCGTCTGGGCCTTCGCCGCGGTTTTTGTTGGAGCCGGGGTGGTTCCGCTGGACCTTCGCTGTGAGGGCATCCGCCAGGCGCTGGCGGTGTCCGCCGCCCCGCGGTTTTCGTGGCGCGTCGAAGCCGCGAAACGAGGCCAATCGCAGACCGCCTGGCAAATCCTCGTCGCCAGCAAGGCGGAGATTCTCGCAGACGATCGCGGCGACCTCTGGGACTCGGGCAAAACCGCGGCCGCGCGCACGCCGTCGGTG
>JBIPMR010000160.1:0-6956 GCA_044369025.1 Luteolibacter sp. | reverse complement strand
GTCGTCCACCTTCAGCACCAAGCCCTCGCGCGAGTGGCGGACTTGGCGGTCATTTCCCCAGGGATCCCCGGCGATGCCGAAGCCTTTGGTTCCGATGCGGGCCAGCGTCGCCATCCGGTGGCTGCGCGGCGAGTGCAGCCGGACCAAAACGCACAGCGCCTCCAGAATCGAGGTTTTCCCCTGTGCGTTGTCGCCGATCAAGATCGCTCCCTCCGCCGGAACCACCAGGTCCAGCGATTGAAAACATCGGAAATCCATCAAACGCAGCGAGCGAAGCACGGCGCAGCAGTAAATGGAAATCCCCGCGCTGGGAAGGGATGAGTGCGGAATTTAGCGGCCGCCGGTTCCGCGGTCGCGGCGCGTCTGCGACCGCCGCTGGCTGGCCCTGCGCAAGGCGGAATGAAGAGCTTCGCGCGGTTCAGGGGCGTCGTCGCTCATAGAGACGACGCTACAAGCGTTCCAGGCGCCGCTGTGGCGGCGCGTCTGCGACCGCCGCTGGCTGGCCCTGCGCAAGGCGGAATGAAGAAGCTTCGCGCGGTTCAGGGGCGTCGTCGCTCATAGAGACGATGCTACAAGCGTTCCAGGCGCTGCTGTGGCGGCGCGTCTATGACCGCCGCTAACTGGCCCTGCGGCCGTGGGGTGCAAGGACAAGCGGAATGAAGAAGCTTCGCGCGGTTCAGGGGCGTCGTCGCTCATAGAGACGACGCTACAAGCGTTCCAGGCGCTGCTGTGGCGGCGCGTCTATGACCGCCGCTGGCTGGCCCTGCGAAAGGCGGAATGAAGAAGCTTCGCGCGGTTCAGGGGCGTCGTCGCTCATAGAGGCGACGCTACAGGCGTTCCAGGCGCTGCTGTAGCGGCGCGGCTATGACCGCCGCCGACTGGCCCTGCGGCCGTGGGGTGAATGGAAGGCTGAATGAAGAAGCTTCGCGTTTTCACGTCCACGAATCCGGCTGGATCACACCGGCAAACGGCCAATCCTCCGCCGCTCCCACCAGACCCGCGCGCACGGGATTCTCCCTGACATATCTCCACTTCTGCGCGTGGGATTCGCCCGCGCGGATCAAATGATCAAAAAATCCTTTTTGCCAATGAGGAGCTTCGATCCCATGCTCCCGCCAATGCTTGGAGAGTGCGTTTTTCAGTGATTTCATCCACATCGACAAACCCACCGCTCCCGGCGGGATGCAGGCGAACAGGTGCAGATGATCCGGCATCAAGACATAACGCCCGACGAGCACTCCACGGAGCCTGGCCTGAGTGCAGAAGCGCCGGAAGACTTCATGGACATCATCTTTGGCCAGCAAATGCCTTCGGTTGTCCGTGCAGGCCGTGATGAAATAGATCGGCGCCTCGGTGAAAACGACATCCAGGCGCGTGAGGCGGTTCATTGGAATTTCAATAACAGCTGGCCACGCCTGCCGCAAGAATCCTGTGGCGGCGCGTCTATGACCGCCGCTGGCTGGCCCTGCGGCCGTGGGGTGCAAGGACAAGCGGAATGAAGAGGCTTCGCGCGGTTCAGGGGCGTCGTCGCTCGTAGAGACGACGCTACAGGCGTTCCAGTCGTTCCAGTCGTTCCAGGCGCTGCGGTAGCGGCGCGGCGGTGTTGCCAGAAACTTCTGCCGGTAAAACACCTTGCCGGGTGGCGATAATTGCACCAAACTGGCCGTGCCTCTCGTTTTGCGCTGAGCTGGGAAAATCCGGGGGGAGAATTCCAGCCGCGCGAGGCGGGGGGCCTTGGGCGAGCATCCGCGGGTCAAGCCATGGTTACTTCAACGGGCTCGCGCAGTTGTTTCTCCCAGATGAAGCGCCGGAACAGCACTTTCACGGCGGCCGTCAGCGGCACTGCCAGAAGCGCGCCGATGAAGCCGCCGAGCACCAGCGACCAGAACAGCATCGAAAAAATCACGGTGAGGGGATGCAAGCCGACGGAGTCGCCGACGATTTTCGGAGCCGTGACCAAGGAGTTGATCTGTTGGACGACGACGAAGATGGCGACCACGCAGCCGACGTAGGCCCACGGGCTCAAACCAAACGGTGCGGTGCCTTGGGCGTGGAGATAGGCGATGATGCAGGCGGGAATCAGGCAGAGGATGTTGCCGATGTAGGGGATCACCCCGAGGATGGCCATGAAGACTCCGATCAGCAGGCCGTAGGGCAGGCCGAACACCATCAGCGCGACTCCCACCAACACGCCGTCGATCGCCGCGACGAGCACCTGGCCACGGAAGAAGGAGACGAGGTAGCCGTTGATTTCCTGTAGGGTGTCGACGAGTTCGGTTTTGAAGCGTGAGGCTTTGAGCGGCACGTAGTCGTGCCAGTGGGTGCGGATCGACGCGGAATCCTTGAGGAAAAAGAACAGATAGATCGGCACCATGATCATGCCGATGATCAGCCCCAGGAATCCGAGAACCTTGGTGGAACCGGCGCTGAGCCAGTTGCGCACGGTTTTGAGGATGACTCCGTGATACTCGGTGAGCATGCGTCCGGCGCGGGTGCGGGTGAAGTATTCCAGGTCCTTTTGCGCCACGGGGTCGGCGGCAGACGGGTTTTCCTCGGGATCGGTTAGCAGCCAGCCGATCGGGCCTTCCTGGTTGCGGGTTCTGAGGTCGCCGAGTGCGCTGGCGAGGGCGGTTCCCAGTTGGCGGGTGTCATCCGGCTTCGCCGGTGCGGCGGATGGGGTGGTTGCGGCGTCGCTTTGCACCTGCGTCTTGTGCGGTGTGAGAGCTTGGCGCAGGGCGCTCTGGCCGCGTTGGATGCCCGGCAGCACCGCGGCGACTAACAGCGTGGCGGCGATGAGGATGATGGCAAACAACGAAATCACCGCCCCCAAGCGGCTGATGCCGCGCCTTTCGAGCAAACGCACCACCGGATCGAGCACGTAGGCGACAATGCCGGCCACGATCAAGGGAATGAGCACCGGCTGCAGGAAGCCGAAAACCTGGCCGACGAGCAGGATCAGGCCGACGAGCAGCGCCCCCAGCACCAGGATGGAAACCCCGGTGGCGGCGTTCCAGAGGGTTTTTTGTTGGAAAAGGGTCGGATAGCGCATGGGGGTAATCTCGCGCGCGATTATGCAGGCTGCGGCGCGGCTTACCAATTACAAAACGTCCTGACTTTCGGACTTCGCCGCGGCATCCCTGGCGATGCGGTCGAGCACGCCGTTGACGAAGCGTTTCGAGTCGGTCGTGCCGAAGCGTTTCGCGAGTTCGATGGCCTCGTTCATCACCACCTTGGGCGGGGCGGTGGCGTGCAGGATTTCGTAGGTGGCGAGACGCAGGATCGCACGGTCGACGGGGTCGATCCGCTCGGGGGCGAAATTGTCCACCACCGAGGCGAGCGTTTGATCGACGGTTTCCTTGTCGGCGAGCACGGCGTCCACCAGATGGTCGGCCATGCGGCGGAGCTCCTGGATTTCCGCCTTGGATTCACGCAAGCGCGAGAGATCCGCCTGCTCGGGGAATTTTTCGGGTTCCTCGACCATGCGCATGCGGTCGGAGATCCGCTGGAGCCGCCGCAGCGATGCGGAAATCGCCTCCAACTGCCCGCGGAGGGCGGGGAAATCCTCGATGCCTTGGAGAAAGCGGGTGCGGGAAACCGTCAGCTCGCGGTCGAGCATGAAGAGGGTGGCGAGCGCGGCGCTGAAGGTCTCCGCGACGGAGGCGTCGTCGTCGTCTTTGGGCAGCCGCTCCAATTTGGCGAAGGCGGTGCTCCAGCCGGATTCGAGTTCGGCGACGCGCTTGAGTTCGCTTTTCAAACTTTCCGCCTGCGGGTAGGCGGAGAGCAGGGCGAAGGCGGTGGTCTGGCGTTCGACAAATTCGACCAAGCGGCCTTCGCGGCCGTGGGCGAGGTGGTGCACGGTGCGGAAGGTGGCGATCTGCAGGCCGCGGCGATCCGACTCGGTGACGAAGTCCCAGAACGGGCCACGCAAGGCGGCGGGGTCCGCGCCGCCTTCGAGATCGGCGCAGTAGAGAAATTGGATGACCGCCTCGCGGATTTGGCGGCGGCTAGGCATTGCGGTGTTTCTTAAGACTGGAGTTGCGGGGCATCGAGCGGTCGAGTTCCTGGAAAATGTCGATCATGGCGGCGGCGGCGCGCGCGGCTTCCTTGCCGCGGTTGAGCTGGGCGCCGATGCAGCGGGCGTAGGCCTGTTTTTCGTCATCGACGAGCAAGACCTCGTGGATCACCGGGCGCAGCGAGTGGATGGCGAGGCTTTGCAGCGAGTCGGTGACCGAGCGGGCGACCAAGTCGGCGTGTTCGGTGGAACCGCGGATGATCAGCCCGAGGGCGATCACGCAGGCCGGCGGATCCCGCTCCAACACGGAGGCGACCATCACCGGGATTTCAAAAGCGCCGGGGACCCGGATCAAATCGACGCGGCCCTGGGGGACCAGCTCGCCGAGTTCTTCGATCGCGTTTTCCACGAGGGCGTCGGTGAATTGCTCATTGTATTTCGAGGCAATGATACAAATGCGGACTTTCGGCCCGATGATGCGGGGTTTTGGCGGCAGCGCGGACGACATGGACGGGGTATGGAGGGCGACGGTGGAAAAGTCAACCGACAGCCAGTGAGTTTCTCAAGCCAGCTGGAATTTCAACCTGTGCTTCACGCCTCACGGCCGCAGCATTGCTTGAACTTCTTGCCGGAGCCGCAGGGGCAGAGCGCGTTGCGGCCGGTGGTCTCGATCGAGAAGCTCGGCTTGCGCTTCGGCAGATTGAGTTTGAGGGTGGTGCCTTCCGGAGAGGGAATTACCGAAGAATCGATGTTGCCGGAGCTGCCGGAGACCGAAACGTTGTCGCGGGTGAGCGACTCCTCGCCGCCTTGCAATTGCTGCGGCGCGCTGTGGAGTTGTTTGAGGAAGGCTTCGAGATTGGCGGCGGAGCGGAACAGGTTCTGCAGCGCTTCCTGTTTGATCGAATCCATCAGCGTGACGAAGAGGTTGTAGGCTTCGTTTTTATACTCGATGAGCGGGTCCTTCTGGCCTTGGGCGCGGAGGCCGACGCCTTCGCGCAGGGCGTCCATGTTGTAAAGGTGGGCCTGCCACTGCTTGTCGATCGCCACGAGCACCATCCGGCGCTCTTCCTGGTCGAGCACTTCCAGCGGCAAGTCGCCGATGCGGGCCTCGTAGGCTTCCCTGACCTTGGCGACGAGCATCGCGGAGATGGCTTCTTCGTTGTGGCTGTTGAGGAAATCGTCGGTGCCGACGCTCACCGGCAGCGTCGCGTTGACCCAGTGCAGGAGCTCGTTGTAATCCGGCTCTTTCTGGTCGCGCTCGCTGAGGTATTCGTGAACTTTGTTAGGGATGGTTTCTTCGATGATCTCGGTGACGAGATCGCGCGGGACTTCGGTGGTTAGAACCTCGTTGCGGTAGCCGTAAACGACCTCGCGCTGCATGTTCATCACGTCGTCAAAATCGAGCACGCGCTTGCGGCCGGTGTAGTCGCGTTGTTCGACGCGCTTCTGGGCGGTTTCCACCGAGCGGTTGAGCCACGAGTGTTCGAGGGCTTCACCTTCCTTCATGCCGAAACGCTCCATCATCGAAGTCATGCGGTCGGCGGCGGCGAAATTCCGCATCAGGTCGTCTTCGAAGGAGATGAAAAACTGCGAGCGGCCGGGGTCGCCCTGGCGCGAACAACGGCCGCGCAGCTGGCGGTCGATGCGGCGCGATTGGTGGCGCTCGGTGCCGATGACGAACAAGCCGCCGACTTCGGGCACGCCCGGCGCGAGTTTGATGTCGGTGCCGCGGCCGGCCATGTTGGTGGAAACGGTGACGGAGCCGAGGTGGCCGGCGCGGGAAACGATGTCGGCTTCCTGCGCGTGGAATTTCGCGTTGAGCACCGCGTGCGGGATTTTCGCCCGCTTGAGCATCCGGGCGAGGGTTTCCGAGGATTCGACCGACGCGGTGCCGACGAGCACCGGCTGGCCTTTGGCGTGGGCCTCTTCGATTTTCGCGATGACCGCGTTGAACTTCTCGCGGCGGGTCTTGAAGACCTGGTCGTTGTCGTCGATGCGGATGTTGGCCGTGTTGGTCGGGATCGGCAGCACGTCGAGGCGATAAATGTCGTGGAACTCGGCGGCCTCGGTTTCGGCGGTGCCGGTCATGCCTGCTAGTTTTTGATAGAGGCGGAAGTAGTTCTGGATGGTGATGGTGGCGAAGGTCTGGGTCTCCTTCTCGATGGACACGCCCTCCTTGGCTTCGACCGCCTGATGGAGGCCGTCGGACCAGCGGCGGCCGGGCATTTCGCGGCCGGTGTTGTCATCGACGATGATGACCTTGTCGTCCTTGACGACATACTGCACGTCCTTTTCGAAAACGCAGTAGGCCTTGAGCAGTTGGGAAATGTTATGGATCTTCTCGGCCTGGGCGTCCATCCTGACTTGCAGCGCTTCCTTGGCGGCGATCCGCTGTTCGTCAGTCAGGCTGCGGTCGGTGTCGATGTCGGCGTAGAGCGTGCCGAGATCGGGCAGGGTGAAGGATTCGGGATCGCCGGGGGCGAGGTATTCGCGGCCCATTTCCATCAGGTCGGAATCGTGGCCCTTTTCATCGATGACGAAATAGAGTTCCTCCTTGAGCTCGAAGAGTTCCTTCTTCTGCGCGTCCTGATAAAACGAGAGTTCGGATTTCTCCAACAGACGGCGCATTTCCGGCTCCTCCATGAAGCGCATCAACTGGCGGTTGCGCGGCTGGCCGAGCTTGAGCTTGAACAGCGCGCGGCCGGCGCCGACGGTGTCGCCTGCCTCTAACAAGCGCTTGCCTTCCATCGCGAGCTCGTTGCAGAGCTCGGTCTGGCGTTTGACGAGCTGTTCGACGAGCGGTTTGTATTTGTCGAACTGATGGGACGACTGGCTGGACGGACCGGAGATGATGAGCGGGGTGCGGGCCTCATCGATGAGGATGGAGTCCACTTCGTCGATGATGGCGAGGTAGTGGCCGCGCTGGACCTGCTCGTCCTTGGTG
>JBIPMR010000159.1:0-7002 GCA_044369025.1 Luteolibacter sp. | reverse complement strand
CAAGGCGGATGAGCCGTTCCATTTTTGCGACTGCTGCCGGAGGGTCGGTGGCGAGCAACTGCATCGCTTGGCTTTCGTGTTCCCGCACATTCGATACCAGGATCGTGTCGTTGAGCCCGGTCTTCGGCCGCGGCCAGACGAGCCCCTTTTCCGCGAGCACCCGCCCTGCCTCCCGGAACCAATCCGGCATCGCCCCACCCGGACCTTTCCCTCCGTAAACCGCCAAAACCTCAGGGCCGCAAAGCGCCAGCAAATAGGCAGGGAGATCCGGCGTCAGATCCATCGCCGCGAGGTGAATCGGGCGCTCCCGCGGTCCGGCCACCTGCGATCGGGCACCCGCTCGCTGCTTCGGGATCAACACAAGGAAAGCGGTCACCAGAATGACTCCGCCCAGCGCGAGGCTGATCAAAAGGTGTTGTCGCAGTGACAGGAATTGGGTTTTCACACAACGATGGGCTAGGCTGTTCATGGACGCTTCACGAGCGGAAAATGCAAATGGGTTTGCACATCGAAATGGATGAATGAGATCTTCGAGGTGCTGATTTTCCTAAAAAACCACCTCGTCCATGATCACGTCGTGCGGTTCCGGGAAGGTGTCGGGGACGATTTGGAATGGGAAACAGACGCCGATTTTGAGAGCGTCGGGGCGGGATTGGGTGAGCAGGCGGTCGTAAAACCCGCGGCCACGGCCGAGGCGGTGGCCGCTGCGGTCGAAGGCGAGGCCGGGGCAGATGAAAGCGTCGATTTCGTGGAGCGGCACTTCCGGCGATCCGTCAGCCGGTTCGAGGATGCCGTGGGCCCCGGGTTGGAGTCGGTCGCCTGGATGAAAGGTGAGGTGGTGGCCGTGGACTTTCGGATAGACCCAGTGCAGTTGGGGATGATGTTGGCGGAGGAGGGTGAGATCAACCTCGCCAGGCAGTGCGGAGTAGATGGCAACAGTGCGCAGAGCTGGCCGTGCCAGCAGCCATTGCGCCAAAGCGGCACAGGCGGGATCCGGGTCAATGGGGTGTCCGCAGAGAGCCTGCCGCATGCATTTGCGGAGCGCGGACTTGCGGAGCGATGATTCGGGAATTGCCACTTGCCAACAATCGGGGTTCTCCCATCCTTAGTCCTGATGATGCGTTCTTGGCAAGCAGCGGCGTTTTTTTGTGCCACAGCGGGATTTCTCCTCGCTGAGGAAACGCCGCCGTCGTTCCCATGGGACCCGCCGCAAGTCCGGGTGAGTCTGTTCAGCAACGATTTGGGCCTGCTGGATTCGGAACGCGAGGAATACGCCACCAATCTGGCGAGCCTCGCGTCCAACCGCATCGCCGTCGCCAGGGCCTCGCCCGCCGCACTCGCCGAGGCGCGCCGGATGCTCGGGCTGGCATTGCAACTTTCCCCGCGCAACAAAAAGGCGGTGGTCGTGAATTTCCAGCTCGCCAAGGGCATCCTGCCGGCCGTCAGCGAGAGCAACTACAGCCCGCAGGTGTTTGCCCGGCTGATCCTCACCCGCGGCCAGCTGCTGGAAAAACAAGAGGGTGAGGAAAATCAACGGCTCGCCCGGTTTTTCATCCAGCTCGCCGCCGAACTCGACCCGAAAAACGAGGACGCGGTCTATCTCAGCGAAGTCCGCCGCCTCGACCACGGCAATCTGGATTGGGCCTCGCTCACCGATCCCGCCGCCGCGGTACCCTGACCTTTCCAAGTTCCCATGGCTTCTGAAATCGAACGGAAATTTCTCGTCACCGACGATCGTTGGCGCGACGGCTCGCCGGGGGTGCGGATCGCCCAGGGCTACCTTTCGCTGGATCCCGAGCGCACCGTCCGCGTCCGCCTCGCCGGGCCGGACGCGTGGCTCACCGTCAAAGGCCTCACCCGCGGCCTGACCCGCGCGGAATTCGAATACGCCATCCCTCCCGATGAGGCCCGGGCGCTGCTTCCGCTGTGCCTGCCATCCGTGATCGATAAAACCCGTTACCGCATCCCCCATGGCAACCACGTTTGGGAAATCGATGTCTTCCAGGGCGCGAACGACGGGCTGGTGATGGCGGAAGTCGAGCTTTCCGATGAATCCGAACTGCCGGAAATCCCCCCGTGGGCCGGTGCGGAGGTGTCCGCCGATGCCCGCTACTACAACTCGAATCTCGCCAGCCGGCCGTTCAACTCGTGGCAGCGGATTCCAGCAGATTGAAGGTTGTGAAATCTCCCGCTTGCCAGCGGCGCTCTTCTCCTTACCCTTCGCCAAGAATCTCACATGAAAATCTGGCTCGATGGCAAACTGGTGGATGAATCTGAAGCGAAGGTGTCGGTCTTTGACCACGGTCTTCTTTACGGAGACGGCGTTTTTGAAGGCATTCGTTTTTACAATGGAAGGATCTTCCGGCTGGAGGAGCACATCCGCAGGCTGTTCGATTCCTCGCGGGCGATCATCCTGGACCTGCCATGGACGCAGGAGGAAGTTTGCAAATACACCTGCGAAACCGTCGCCGCCAACGGTCTAGCCGACGGTTACATCCGCCTGGTGGTCACCCGCGGGGCCGGCGAACTCGGCCTCAACCCGTATCTCTGCCCGACGCCGTCGATGTTCATCATCGCCTCGACGATCAAACTCTATCCGGACGAACATTACCGCAACGGCCTGTCGATCATCACCTGCGCCACCCGCCGTCCCGCGCCCGGGGCCTTGATGCCTCAGGTGAAATCGTTGAACTACCTCAACAACATCATGGCCAAGGTGGAGGCCATCCAGGCCAACGCCCTCGAAGCCGTCATGCTCAACGAGCAGGGCTACGTCGCCGAATGCACCGGCGACAATTTGTTCCTGCTGAAAAACGGCACGCTTCTAACGCCCCTCATCGCGGACGGCGCGCTCGACGGGATCACCCGCTCGGTCATCATCGAACTCGCGGCAAAACTCGGCGTGCCCTTCAAGGAATGCTCGCTCACCCGCTACGACATTTTCACCGCGGACGAATGTTTTCTAACCGGGACCGCCGCCGAGGTCATCCCGGTGGTTTCGCTCGACCGCCGCATCATCGGCTCAGGCAAGCCCGGTCCGTTCACCGCCCGCTTCCTCGAGGCCTATCACCAACTTGTAATGAGCACTGGCACTCCCTTTGCTTGAGTGTTATCGATGTATCGCCCATGAAATGTGATTTCTGCGAAAAAAAAGCCACCGTCTTCCTGACCCAGCTCGTCGAGGGCCAGATGAAGAAGGTCTGTCTGTGTGACGGTTGCGCCAAGGAACGCGGCGTCACCGATCCCACGGGCTTTTCCCTCGCAGATCTCCTGCTGGGCGGGCTGCCCGGCGGCCCGGGGACGGTCACCGGCAAGGTTTCGCAACCCGCTCCGGGAAACGGCAAGAAGTGCGCCACCTGCGGCTTCACACTCGATGATCTCCGCCGCGTGCGCCGCTTCGGTTGCAGCGATTGTTACGCCACTTTCAGCGAGGAAGTCGCGCAGATGGTCCGCGGCATGCACAAGGGCAGCTCGCACATCGGCAAAGTCCCCGAAGGCCTCATGGCCATCCAGTTCCGCAGCCAGCGCATCGAAGAACTCCGCTCCCGCCTCGATCAGGCGATCGCTTCCGAGAGCTACGAAGAGGCCGCCGGCATCCGCGATGAAATCCGCAACCTCGACGAAGTGAGGAGTTAGAAATCCCCCCCCGCTGAACCCACTCACCTGCCACCCACCGAAATGATGCGCTTCTCCACCCTGATCAAACACCCCGCCGACTGGATGGCCGGCGGCCAGGGGGACCATGGCGCGGTCCTGACCTCGCGCATCCGTCTCGCCCGCAATCTCCGCCGCCATCCATTTCCCGGCTGGGCCAAGCGCGACCAACGCGCCGCCGCCCTCGACCTGATGCGCCCCGCCGTGGAAGCGCTGCCCGCGATGAAGGGCGCGTTTTCCCACGAACTCGGCGATCTCACGTCCGTGCAAAAGCAGGTCCTCGTCGAGCGCCACCTGATCTCCCGCGAGCACGCCGCGCGCGGCGACGGGTCCGCCGCGGTCATCGAGCGCCGCCAGACATTCAGCCTCATGCTCAACGAGGAGGACCACCTCCGGATGCAGGCGATCCGCCCCGGGCTGCAACTCACCGCCGCCTTCAACGCGCTTTCCGAGCTCGACACGGAACTCGAAAGCTCGCTCGAATTCGCCTTCGACCCCTCGCTCGGCTACCTCACCACCTGCCCGACCAATCTCGGCACCGGCCTGCGCGCCTCCGCCATGCTGCACCTCCCCGGTCTCGTGCTCAGCGACCAGATCGGCCAGGTGCTCCAAGCCGTCAACAAGATCGGCCTCGCCGTCCGCGGACTCTACGGCGAAGGCACCGAATCCTTGGGGAATCTCTATCAAATTTCCAACCAGTCCACTCTCGGCGAGAGCGAGGAAACGATCATCCGTCGGCTCGAGCGCGTCATCTCCCAGGTCGCCAGCCACGAACAGAACGCCCGCGAAAAACTCCTCGAGGACGATCCGGAAATGGTCTCCGACAAAATCGGCCGCGCCTACGGAGTCCTGCGCCACGCCCACATCATCGATTCCAAGGAAGCGCTCAATCACCTCTCGCTGTTGCGCCTCGGCGGCACCCTCGGGTTCTTCCCCGAGGAAACCGTGGTGCTCTGCGATTCCCTGCTGATGGACATTCAACCCGCGCACCTCCAGTTGCATTCCGGACGCAAGCTTTCTCCCGAAGAGCGTGACTCGATTCGTGCAGAAATCGTACGCTCCCGTTTGCATTCTCTAGATTCACCTGATATTCGTGTATCAACGAATGACGATAAAAAACCTTCTGACCCACCCAACCCCGGCGACGCATGAATAATTTCACACCACGCGCTCAACAAGTTCTCGCTCTGGCCCGAAAGGAAGCGGATCGATTCAACCACTCCTATGTAGGCACCGAGCACTTGCTGCTGGGCCTCATCAAGCTCGGCCAAGGCGTGGCCGTCAACGTGCTCGAACGCATGGGCTTGGAACTCGAAGCCGTCCGCATGGAGGTGGAGAAGGAAGTCGGTTCCGGCCCTCCCCAGAAGGCTGCGGGAAACATCCCCTACACCCCTCGGGTCAAGAAAGTGCTCGCCTTGGCGAACAAGGAAGCCAAGGCCCTCAACCATTCCTACGTCGGCACCGAGCACCTTTTGCTCGGCCTGCTTCGCGAAGGTGAAGGCGTTGCCGCCCGCGTGCTCAAGCGCCTCGACGTTGATATCCAACGCACCCGCAACGAGATCCTCGCGGAAATCGACCCCAATTTTTCGCCTGACGACCAGGACGAGGATGACGATGACGAGGATGCCGAAGACGGCGACGGCCCTTTCGAAGACGAAAGCCAACCCCAAGCCCCCACCGCGGAAGCCGAAGGGAAATCCAAGACACCCGCTCTCAAAGCCTTCGGCCGCGACCTTACCAAGGTGGCCCGTGACGGTGGCCTCGATCCCGTGATCGGCCGCGAAAGCGAAATCGAACGGGTCATTCAAATCCTCTGCCGCCGCACCAAAAACAACCCGGTCTTGATCGGCGAGGCCGGCGTCGGCAAAACCGCGATCGTCGAAGGACTCGCCCAGGAAATCGCCACCGGCAACGTGCCTGAAATCCTCCGCGACAAAAAAGTCATCACTCTCGACCTCGCGCTGATGGTCGCCGGCACCAAATACCGCGGCCAGTTCGAAGAGCGCATCAAGGCGGTCATGGACGAGATCCGCAAGGTCAAGAACGTGATCCTGTTCATCGACGAGTTGCACACCATCGTCGGTGCAGGCTCCGCCGAAGGCGCGATGGATGCCTCCAACATCATCAAGCCCGCACTCAGCCGTGCCGAACTCCAATGCGTCGGCGCCACCACCCTCAACGAGTATCGCAAATACATCGAAAAGGACTCCGCCCTCGAACGCCGCTTCCAACAGGTGAAGGTCGAGGAACCTTCCGTCGATGACGCCATCAAGATTCTGCAAGGTCTCCAGGAAAAATACGAATCCCACCACAAGGCGCGATTCACCCCTCAGGCCATCGAGGCTGCGGTGAAACTAACCGCCCGTTATCTGACTGCCCGTTTCCTGCCTGACAAGGCGATCGACGTGCTCGACGAGGCCGGTGCCCGCGCCCGCATCGGCACCATGACCCGCCCGCCCGCGATCAAGGAACTCGAGGCCGCCATCGTCAATATCAACCGCGACAAGGTCGCCGCCATCGCCGAGCAGAACTTTGAAAAAGCCGCCTCCCTCCGCGATGACGAAAAACACGCGAAGAAGGGCCTCGAAGACACCCTGAAAAGCTGGCGTGCCTCTTCCGAGGAAACCATCGTCACCGTCACCGACGACGATATCATGGCGGTCGTTTCCAAATGGACCGGAGTCCCGCTCCGCCGGATGGAAGAAAAGGAAACCGAGAAACTTCTGAAAATGGAAGACGAACTCCGGGGCCGCGTGATCGGCCAGGACGAGGCCGTCATCGCCATTTCCAAGGCCCTCCGCCGTTCCCGTGCCGACCTCAAGGACCCGCGCCGCCCGATCGGTTCGTTCCTCTTCCTCGGCCCCACCGGCGTGGGCAAGACCTACCTCGCCCGCAACCTGGCCGAGTTCATGTTCGGCGACGCGGATTCGCTCATCCAGATCGACATGTCGGAATACATGGAGAAATTCACCGCCAGCCGTCTGATCGGCTCGCCTCCGGGCTACGTCGGTTATGAAGAAGGCGGCCAACTCTCCGAAGCCGTCCGCCGCCGCCCCTATTCCGTCGTGCTCTTCGACGAAGTGGAAAAGGCCCACCCGGATGTGATGAACCTGCTCCTGCAAATCCTCGAAGAAGGCACTGTCACCGACTCGCTCGGCCGCAAGATCGACTTCCGCAACACGATCATCATCATGACCTCCAATGTCGGAGCCTCTTCCATCAAGCGCCAGACCACGCTGGGTTTTGGTGCGATGGCGGAAGACCAAGCCGATTTCCAAGGCATGAAGGACAAAATCCTCGAAGAATCGAAACGTTACTTCAAACCCGAGTTCCTCAACCGTCTCGACG
>JBIPMR010000005.1:0-23526 GCA_044369025.1 Luteolibacter sp. | reverse complement strand
GGTCACCTTGCCGATCCCCAGCCTGCCACCGGCACCGAAAACCACCAGCCGCCAGTGGATGGTGGTCCCCTCCCCCATCAGGAGCGGGTTCTGCGCCATCGTCGAAGCGAAGGCGGCGGCAGCGGAGGCCAAGCCGGTGCCGACATTGAAGGTGCTTCCGGTTTGGGTGAAGGTGGTGCCGCCATCCGTGCTGTAAAACAACCCGGCGGACGCCGGACCGGTGTCGGTTCTTGATAGGCTCAACCCGGCGATCCCATGGATTTTCACCGAGAATCCAGCGGCGGCGGTGGTCGTGAAACGGAAGAAATTCCCGGCCTCCTGCGCCGCATTGAAGTCCGCGGTGGTGGTGAACGACCGGTTCCAGGTGTTGGCCGGCGAGCCGGAATTTCCTTGGCTGCCGCCACCCCTGAGATCGCTGCCACTCACTCCTGCCAGGGCCGGGGTGGCGATTCCGCTTCCCACAATGATGGTGTTTTCGGTGATATTCCATCTCAGCAAATCGACAGGCGGTGGCGGGTCCGAAACATCGATCCGGACAACGCTGCTGGTTCCGGTGATGCTGTTGGAGCCGGTGGCAATCGCCTTGAGGAAATGCGCTCCGCCACCCGGCTTGATCGTGATCGCGTAGGGTGCCGTGGTGTCGGTGCCGAGCAAGGTCTCTCCGTCATAAAAGGCCACGCTGGCGATCATCGGGTCGTTGCCGGCCGCTTGCACGTTGACGGAGAAAGGAATCGGGTTTCCGTAGGCGAATTGCGCGCCTTCGGCGGGACTGGTGAGGGTGACTACGGGCTGCCAATTGAGCGGATCGGTCCCGTTGACCAGGATTTCCACTCCATCGGAAACGCCGTCGCCATCGGTGTCACTCACGTTGGGCAGGGTGTTGAACACCGAGGTTTCCGCTTCATCGCTGATGCCATCGCCATCGCCGTCCTTGAGGCGGACGAGCTTCAATTGCGGGCCGGTACCGTTAGGGGAGGAGCCCTCGGCGGCCTGGATTTCAATGCCACCCGCCTGGGTGTCGCCCACCTCCAGCGAGGGCAGGGTCACGTCCCAGCGCGGGTCCTGGGTGATCACGAACGAGGCCTTGCGATCGGTCTGCTGGCGCAGGAACTCGGTGACGTCGATCAGCTTTTCGGCGAGCGATGCAGAACTCGCGACGAGTTGGCCCTGGATGAACGAGCTGTCACCCTGGCCCGTGATGACGCGGTTCGCGATGAGGTTTCCGGCAGCCGCGCCCTTCGCGAGGTTCGGGGCGTTGGACCAGGTGACGGCATCCCCCGTCCAGGCATCGTCGGACAAGCCATAGACGTGCGATTGCACCGTGGCGTCGCCGGCGGAGGAGCGGGCCCGCATCGAAAGCACGGCGAGCTGGATGTCCGGCGGATAGATCAGGGGCATCGGGAACTTGATCAACGCGGCGCTTCTGGCGGAAACATTGGAGGGCTGGTTGCGGGCAATGAGAGTGGTCGCAGATCCGTAGTTGGCAGCGGCGTTGAGTCCATCCGTGACGGTGGTGTCATCGCTGGCCGCGATCGTCTGCTCCGGCTCGAGCAGTTTGCTGGGAATGGTGAACAGCCAGACGCTGCGGGCCGGTTGAAACAGCTGGTTGCCGTTGCCATCGGACAGAGTGCCGTCAGCGGAGACCGAATCCCACTTCCTTCCGGCTCCGTAAGAGGCCTCGCTGACTTCTTCCAGCAAATAGCGAGAGCCCGCCGGGAGCCCCCATGAAGCGGTATCAAGGATCATGCTGGCACCACTGCTGTTGTTGTTCGCAGAAAACACATAATAAGTTCCCGTTGCCAGATTGCGGCTGACGACGACGTCGAGTGAGTCGAGGCTGCCATTGGAAGCGAGTGTGAAATTCTTGAGAACCCCGCCCGGCGCGTTGGCTTTGGCAAACAGGCGGTAGACCTCGGCGGCTTTGGTCGCGCCGCCGTAGTGGTTCGGAGACGTGTCATTCTGCCGGTAGAACATGCCGTTCTTCGCAACTCCGTAGGTGCCGCTGAGCGAGGTTTGCGGAAACTTGAACAGATAGAGCTCCTTGGCGGAGTTCTTCGCCAGATTCGCCACGATCGCGCCAAGGCGGGGGTATTTGGTCGGGTGATCGAGGGTTTCCGGAAAGGTATCGAAAAAACTGCCACTGTGCACATTGAACTCCGTGACACTGATTGGAAAAGGAGCTTCAGGAGCCATGTCGGCGGTCATCAGACTGCGGATGCCGCTCATCGTGGATCCGAATGATCCCGGATCGCTGTTATATTGATGATACGCATAGAAATTCACCGCGAGGTAGTTGGGATTCGAGACCCCGAGGAAATTCTTATGGCGGTTGTTGACGGCGCGCGCCCCCCAATCGGCGTAGGAACCCGTGCCGCCGGCGGTGACGGGCGCATACATGTTTGGCAACAGGGATTTTCCGTAAAGCGCGTTCATGTCCGCCATCCCGCACTGGATGGCGTCGGCGGCAAGCCGCAGGCGCAGGAACCAGTTCGACGATTCAATACCATTGGCATTCGGATGATCCGGCTCGTTGAACATCTGGTAGCGCGTCACCTCATAGTTTTTTCCGAGGTAGAATGCCTGCACGTAATAATGTTGCCAGAGCTCCCACTTCCGCGCCCAGTCGTCGGTTTCATTGATCGGGAAGCGGCCGGCGGTGATCTGCACGAGGATGTCCGCCTTGGCCTGGCGCATGTTGCCAAAGGTGGTGTCCCAGCCGTAGCTGTAGCGGCGCTCGAAATAATCCCAGTTGATATAGTTCTTGTTGAGCGGATCGGCCCGCAGCGCGTCCCTGCGCGCGAGAAAGCTTGCCTCATCCGTCACACCGTCACCCGTCGCAGGGATATCGTCGTTGAGTTCGGTCTCCTCCGGGCTCAGAAAGACGCGGGCGCCATTCGCCCCCGAGTAGCGCCACCAGTCGCGGGTGTTGTTCGCGGTGGGAAAACTCCCCATGTTGTAGCCGACGATGTCAGGTGTGGTTCCCGAGTTGCCGGTCTTGACCGTTAGCCTGCCGCTCGTGGTCTGGGTGAAGGCAAAATCCACCGCATCGGCCTTGCCGATACCGAGCCGGCCGCCGCCGCCGCCAAAGACCACCAGCCGCCAAGCGACCGTGGTTCCCGATGCCCCGCCGTGGATTTCGATCGGGTCCCCTGACATCGTCGAACCGAACGCATCGGCCGCCGATGTGAGTGTTGTGGAAACGGTGAAGGTGCTTCCGGTTTTGACAAAGGTGCTTCCTCCGTCCGTGCTATAGAACAGACCTGCCGAGGTCGGACCGTTGCTGGTGATCGCAAGATTCAGTCCCGTAATGCCTGAGATCCGGACGGTATATCCCGCCGCGACACTCGTCGTGAACGAAAAGTAATGACCGGCGGCTTGCGCCGCAGTGAAGCTCGCGGTGGCGGGGGAAAACGTCCGGTTCCAAGTGCCCGATGGTGCGGTGGTGTTGCCTTGAGCGCCGCCTCCGGTCAGCAGGCTTCCGCTGAGACCCGGCACCACGGCGGTAGCGATCCCACTTCCCGCAACGGTCGTGTTTTGGTTCACATCCCAGGTCAGCAAATCCTCGGCGAGGCAGGGCGCGCTGGCAAACGCCAGAAGTGCGAGGCTCTGGAGAACTGTCGCGAGAAGTGACGCACGGCGGCCGATGCGAGCGGGCGCCATTCTGATGAGCGGAGTTCTGGTTCGTGAAGACATGGTTGATCGGGGGGCTAGTTGGAAATCGGTTTTTTCTCCACCTGCAGACGCAGATAGGCGTGTTTGACGGCATCGGTCGGAACGAATTCGACGATGACGTCATCCACTTCCGGGCGATTCGAGTGGCGGTAGATTTCCCTCACGTTCGCCCCGCCACTCTGCCAGATTTCCGAATCGAGGGAGATCTCGACCTGGTAGACAAGGTCCTCGGCCATGATCCGCTCGACATACTTGAGCTGCGCCTTCCCCTTGTCACGGGTGACGCGGGGGATCTCGACGGGATCCACCTTCATCTTGGGGTCCAGCAGCAGGGCGTATTTAAACAGGTTGGTAATACCGTCGCCTGCCGCACTGGCCTCGGGACCGGAGACCGCCGGATTCGCGCGCTCATTCGCGGGAAAATGGAATGCCTGCCAGCGCTCGAAGGTGTTCTGATCGGACGGCTCCCCGGGTGCGGGCGCGCTCAAGCGGGAGGCAAACGGTTTGCGGGTCGATCGCTCCTTGGAGGGCATCATCGCCGGATAGACCCGCTGGTTCAGCTCACCCATTTTATCCAGTAATTCGGCATAGGGAACATACTCGTTGTCCATGGTTCCGCTGAACTTGAACCAATGCCAGCCGATGGCCCCCGGATGATCCATCAGCCCAAGCGCATGATTTTGATAGAACAACCCGCGGTCCAGCTGGGTGGCGACCCGGAACCCCGCGCCCGTGGCCTTTTCGGTCAGGTCGCTGCGTTTCGCATACCATTCCGACTGGATGAACGGGCGGCCGGAGCTCTGCAGCCAGCCGGTCATGCTGTCGGAGGACGGACTCCATGCATGATAGTAGTTGACGCTGACCACGTCGAGCGGCCGCGAGCCCCGGAACAGCGACTTCGTGAGGGTCCGGCCATGCTGGCGACTGCCGATCACCAGATGCTTCGGCGCGTGTTTCCGCAGGGCGCTGGCAGCCACGGTATAATAAGTGAATGCGACGTGCTCGACAAACGCGTCGTTGTCCTCCTTGGAGTATTTGCCGGGCTTTTGTTTGCGAGCGGCAAGCCAGCGGACGGCTTCCTGATGGCCACGATCGGTGGGTGGGAGAGCGAGGTAGAGCTTCAGGGCGTCCGGACGGATCGGCAGTTCGTTGTCAGTATAGTGACCGAGCACCCAAGGGTCATCCTTCAGGTGGGCGACCATGCGCTTGGCGTATTCATCCGCGAAAGTCACGAACGCCTCGTCAAAGACCGGGATGGTTTGATTGACATAGCCGCGGGCACCATGGCTTGCAGGGCGCTTGTTGCGATAGATCGCCATGAAGCTGTTGGTGGTGGTGTAGGGCATGCGGTTTTTCGCCTGATTCAGGGAACCGACGTCCGACCAGCGCCCGATCGTGTTGAAGGAGTATTGGCGCATGAAATCCAGAGTCCGCCCCGCCTTGGCTTCGGTGCCGCCCGGTTCCGCCGGCTCAGTCTCGTTTTTGAGCAGCCTGAGATTGAGGGTGTTCATCCCTACGGAAATGAATGGGTAGCCAAGAGGATCGACGAACCACCAGCGCTGGTCCCGGAATTCCGTGCGAAAGAAGCCGCTTGCGGTGGCTTGCCAGGCCCCTTTGTAGCCGCCGTAGATCGAGAGTTGGTCTTTTGCGACCGGTGCCACCGGGCCCAAGGACTCCACCGTGCGGACCTTGCGCTGCGTCCATTTTTTACCATCCGCCACGCGGGCGGTGGTTTCGGCGGATGTCGCCATGGAAGTCAGAGTCATGGCTGACAGAACGGCGATTCGGATGAGCGAGGAATTGGAGATCACGGAGGGAAATTTCAATTTCGGACTTTGGGGGTTTGCGCGGATCGGCATCCATCATTTGGGCTGATCCTGGATTTATCCTCCCCACCCGCCACTAGCAGACTCAAACCTAGCGGGCCTCCCAGGAGCGACAAGCAAACGCGGCCTGTCTTTTGATACAGGCGGGCGGACCCGCCCGATGGCGACTTGCCGCAGGTCCAGCAGACCCCGCCCAGTTAGGGCGAAGCAAGCGTGGCGCGAAGCCGGCAGAACAACCGCTGGCGTGGAGCGGCGAGCGCGAGCGGCAAGCGCACCCGCAACTCGTCCACGCCCGGGCCGTAGGCGTCAGGGTTCACCTGCACCGTCACCCCGGACTTCCCGTTTGTGGCAGTGGTCCAGAAATCAGTGAGGCCGCCATATTCGACGGCGACGACCAGACCCGGCGTGTCGCGCGCGGCGTGAGTGCGGCGGTGGCGGAATTCCAAGTGGGTGGACGTCAGTGTGGCGGACGGCGCGAGATGGGCCGAGCCGGCATTTGGCCGCGCCGGGTTCGGCTGGCCGCGGAGGATGAACTCGATGAGGTTGGCCAAGCCGTCCTGGTCGGGATCCGCGATGGGTTGGGCCGCTGAGCCGATGAGGCCGGTGGTGGCGATCCATGCGTTGTAGCCGCCCGGAGTCAGGACCAGTTCCAAGGTGTTGCCGGTTTGGCGAACGCTCCAGCTGCCGGCGGCGGGCGGGAACGCGGCGGCGTTGAGAATCACGGCGGCCGGGTCAAATCCGGTGATGCCGCCAAGCCCGCGGGCGATCACGAAGGCGCGGGGGCTGGTGGGAAGGTTCGCGACTTGGCTAGGGAGGATCGTGATTTCGAGTGGCTGGGACGGAGTCGCCGTCAGTTGCAGCGACGATGCTACGAGGAGATCCCAGGCCACTCCCGCGGTGCCGTTGGCGTCGCCGAGTTCCCACGTGTAGCGGCTGCGCGGGCCGATCATGGCAGTGCCGGCGACCGTCAATTTTCCGATTCCAGCGACACCCGGCGCGAGGCCGGCGGCGGAACCGGCCACCGTCGAGGTGGTGGCGAGTGCGGCGACGGAGCCGGTGCCGCCGAGCGTGCCGCCGCCCTGCACCGTGACGGGGGCGGCGAGGCTGCCGGTGATCTGGAGCAATCCGTCGAGCACGCTGGCCGCGCCGGTCGCGGTGGACGCCCCGGTGAGCGTCCAGGTGCCGGAGCCGGCTTTTTCCATGGCGAGCGGATCGCCGTTGCCGCGGTTCTGCAGGCTGCCGCTGATGACGCCGGTGCCGGCACCGGCAAGGTGAACGACGCGGCCCGTCGTGTTTGGAGTGAGGTTGCCGGTGAGAGTGAGGCTGCCAGCGGCACTGGTGAAGCGTGTGCCGCCGCCGCCGGTGGTGAGGGTGAAGTTTCCGTGGATCGTGTTGTCGCCGGACTCGTTGAGAATGGCGGGCCGCGTCGTGCCATCGTTGCTGGTCGAAAACGAGATCGAGGCCGGCAAGACCATGCCCGGAGAGCCGCCGGCAAGGATGATGCGGCATTTCCCGTCGCTCCCGTTGTTCAGCGTCACGGTTTTGGTGCCGATGCCCAGCGAGTCGGAGCGGGTCAGGCGCAGCACCCCGGCGGCGAGGGTGACGTCCCCGGTGAAGGTGTTCGCCCCGCCGAGGGTGAGCAAGGAGTCCCAGCCGCCGCTTTTGCGCAACGCGCCAGTGCCGGTAATGGGACCCGTGACCTGGGCTTCGTCGGTCGGTTGCAGGTTGACCGTGCCGCCATTGAGCGCCAGCCCGGTGAGCGTGCCGATGCTGCCATTGAGCAGCAGCGTTCCGTCGCCGGATTTGGCGAGGGTCGTGGCAGCCAGTGGCGAGGAAATCGTGGCGGTGCCTGTCGCCACCTGGATTTCAGCGTCAGGCGAGAGCGTCAGGAGGGCCGCTCCCCCGAGGCTGTAGCCGTCCGTTGCGAACACCAGTCCGCCAACGCTGGCGGGGGCATCCAGCGTGACAGCGCCTCCGGTGCCGCGGAAGAGCGCGCGGTTCCCCGGCACCCAGGCAAGCGCCTGGTTATCGGCCCGCCAGCTCGCGGTCGCGGAATCCCAAGCACCCGCGCCTCCGGGATTGTTCCCCGGGTGCCACACCAGATTTGGCCCCGCCAAAAAGTCGATCGCGAAAGTCGCTCCCGTTCCGCCCGGCGGATCCACCCGCAGGCGGGTGATCGTTTGCCCGTTCCATCCCGCATGGGAGGAAAGCGGAAACACCAAGGTCTGCCAGGTGTTTGCTTGCGTCACATTCACCGTGCTCATCCGCGAACTGGCGAACGAGTCGGCCCCGATCCGACCCCAGTAAAGCTCGCAGGGGCCGGTGACGCTCGACCGGATGCGCAGCACCAGCCGGGGAACCAGGGTCCCGTCGAAACCAAAGCCCGTCCGCCAGATCTGCGGGTCGCTCGCGTTCACGGTGCCGCTGAACAGCCCACCCGCGAGGGTCTTCGACAAAACATTTGCCGACGAGGTCCAGCCCTCGAACTCACCATTGGTATTGAAGCCAAATGCGAGGTCGGCGGGATCGGCGGGATCACGACCGTTGGCATACTCCCGGCTGTCGGTCGCCCCATCCCCGTCCCCATCGCTGTCCGGATCGGTCACTTCCAGCGTGTAAGCCTGCGGCGAGGTCGAGGCACCCTCCATGCTGACGCGGAAATACCAAGCTCCGGCGGCTGGCAGCTGCAGGGCCGGCAGGCTTTCCATCGCGCCGGCCGCGGCGGATGCGGCAGTGGCGATCACCGTGCCCGACGCGTTCTGCACCTCGAAGCGCAGGTTCATGAATTTCGCCGCATCCACCGTGGCCGCGGTCTGGCCTTCCGTGACATAACTGTAGGTCGGCCCCCGCGGCGTGAGCGTCGCCTGCAGCTGCGCCGGGCCCGTCGTGTCGATCCGGAAAAAATCGACGTCGTTGCTCGCGCTGATGGTGGTGACGTTGGTATCATTCGCGCCAACGTTGACGCCGGTTCCCCAGTTCGAACCGGCGCGCAAGGTGCCACCGGGGACCAATGTCCCGAGCACCGTGGCATCCGCGCGGGTGTCGTTGCGCAGCGGGCTTTCAAACGGGTCGCCGTATTTCCGATGGAGCTGGATCAGGTCGTGAAACTGCGGCCCGTTGCTGTTTCCACCGCTACCGGATACTGCGGACGCGTTGCCGTTGTCATTGACCAGAACATGGCCGAATCCCAGCCCGTGGTGGAGCTCGTGGTTCGCGATGAAATTCAGGGTGCTGGACGTCCAGGCGTAGTTCGTGTCGAGAATCATGTCCGGCAGGTGCCCGCCGGTTGGGATACCGTTAAAGCCGAGCGCGCCGCTGAGGGGGCCGCCGCCGAGCCGCAGGTCACCGCGTAAGCCGGGCACGCCGTCGGAGCTGCTGGCGCCGATCTCGCGGCCGTCGTCGTTGGGTTCGTAGATGAAAGTGAAGCCGGTCTTGTTGGCGATGCGGTTGACCATGTTTTGAAAACTGGAGAACCACGGCCGCGTGGTTAGATCCGCCCCCCGGCTCCCGCTGGGAACGGAGAAATCGTTGTCGAGATCCACGATCAAGCGGCTCGGGCGATTCGGGTCGCTCCCGGCGTAGTAGAAACTCGGAATCTTCGTCCCGTCCGGCACGAGGCTCCACCGGATGGTGCGCGGATTGCCGAGCGGGATATTGCTGCCGTTGGTCGCGGTGGCAGCGATCGTTTGCGAGTCGATAGTGTTGGTGCGCAACAGCGAGGTGCTTTGTGCCATGGCCGGCCGCGCCGTGATGAGTATCAACAGACAGACGAGCCAAACGGCACTGTTCGGAAATGGCTTCATCATGGCGTGTGGTGGTGGGTGGGGCGCATGATCCCGGCCAAGCGCTTGGCTGTGACCAACTCCGGGTCCACGACCAATTCGACCACCCGGTTTTCCGGATCTCCGAGAAAAGTCCGCAGGTCCTTCACGCCCGGCGTCTCGCGCGCCGCTTGGTAGCTCGAAAACAGGCAACTCGGGCAGTTCTTCTCCATGCCGGCGGGACGCCGCAACTCGAACTCAAACAACTCGCCCGCCACCGGCACACCGGCCGCGGTGAGAGCGGCCAGCGCCCCGGGCTCCGCCGCGCGTGGATCGTGCCAGCTCACATCCACGGGGCCGTTGCCGCCCGGTTTCTCCAGCACGGCCAGGCCCGGAACCGCACGGATAGCCGCCAAATCCCGCGGACTTGGGTCCCCGGTGAGCGCGAAACGCCGGGCGGCGCCGGTGACGGGAAGGAAGGTCAGATCTCGCACCTCTGCCTCCACCGCCGCCTCAGGTGCCTCCGGCACTCCGCCCGCCGCGACTTGCGCAGGGGCCACGGCCGCTTGCCCGGCAGCCGCTGGCTTCGCGGCACGATCGCGCTCCGGGGAACAGGCGGCGACCAGCCAAGCCACGGCGAGCCCCGCGACTGCGAGAGACCGCGGGTTTTGGAGGTGGGCTTGCGTCCGGGTGGGTGGGTTCATGGCGGCAGGCCGATTCTTGCTCGGAAGTTGCTTTTCCCGATTGGCAGCCGTCACTCGGGCTGGCCCCAGATTTTCGGCACCTTGAAACCGCGCTTCATGGGTTTGTTCAGCGGCGGCACCGCCTGCGCGGCGAGCGCCTCGTAGCGGCCGCGCAAAGCCTTCACTTGCTCCGGCTGTTCGGCGGCGAGATTCCTTTTTTCGTTAGGGTCCTCGGCGAGGTTGAACAATTCGACCCGTTGGCCGGACTTTTTGGTGCCACCGGCACCCGCGCCGTTGATGACCAGCTTCCAGTCGCCCACTCGGATCGCCCCGGATTTCGGTTCGGCATTCAGCAGGATTTGGTCGTGCGGAGACGGTTTTCCCGCAGTGATCGTGGGCCAGATATCGAGACCATCCAACGGCAGTTTCTGATCGAGCGACGCGCCAGCAAGCCTGAGCAAGGTGGGATACCAGTCCACCATGTGGATCGGTGCGCTGACGGTGCTGCCGGGTTGGATGTGCCCAGGCCACGCCGCCGCAGCGCAAACGCGCACCCCGCCTTCGTAGAGCGTGAATTTACCACCCCGCAATGGACCATTGCTGGCCACCTTGCCCGGCTCGTCCCCACCGTTGTCGCTGGCGAAGATGATCAGGGTATTCTGGCGGATGCCGGTTTCATCAAGTGCCGCAAGAATGCGGCCGATGGCCTCGTCCATGGCGGTAAGCATACCCGCGTAACTGCGGCGCGGCTCCGGCAATTTGGCGTAGGGAGTCTTGTATTCCTCCGGAACCTGAAGGGGCGTGTGGGGTGCATTGAATGGCACGTATAGAAAGAGAGGTTTGTCCTTGGGTTGCTCCTCGATCAAACGCACGGCTTCCTTGGCAATCAAAGCCGTGCTATAGCCTTCATCGTGGCACACCTTATCATCCCGGTGCCAATCCGCAGCGCCGTCGCGCTCGAGTTTGTAATAGTCAATCGCACCATTGTAATGGCCATACTGGTGATCGAAGCCCCGCCGGGTCGGCAGATACTCCGGCCGATGATGGCCTAAATGCCACTTGCCGCAGATCGCTGTGGTATATCCCGCCTCCCGCAGCGCCTGCGGCAGGGTGCGTTCCTCAAGCGGCAGCCCGTATTGTGCGTAGGGCCTGACAACACCGGTTTGCAAACCCAGCCGCATCGGATAGCGCCCGGTCAGCAAGGCTGCGCGGGTGGGCGAGCAAACCGGCAGCACGTAGAACTGCTCAAGTTTCGCACCCGCCGCGGCGAGTTTGTCGAGATTGGGGGTTTGGATTTCGCTGCCATGCCAGCCCACGTCCGCCCAGCCCTGGTCATCCGAGAGGATGAGGACGATATTGGGTTTCGCGTGCGCCACGGCAGCGGCCATCCCCCAAAGGCAGACGGTGATGAACTTGAGCATGGGTTTCTGAAATTGAACCGGCGGAGGCAGGTGACACGCCCCCGCCGGTTTTGAGGATTTCGGATACTTCCATCAAGGAAGCTGAGTGACCTTGAGACGGGCAAATTCCTTGGTCAGGCCGCTTGGCAGGGTATGCGAGATCTCTAACGATTCAGCATTGTGTGGAACCACCACCACCCATTCCGAGAGATCGGAGGATTGTTCGATTTCATAAGTCAGATCGCCATTCGCCTTGGCCTCGGTGCCCTTGGTGAAGCTGAGCAGGCTGCCATTAAAGCTGCCGGGAGGCACGCTGGAGGTGGTGGGATTCAAGCCCAGCGCGTATTCGACGAGGTTGGATAGACCATCTTTGTCGAAGTCGCCGGATGCAAGCTCGCCAGAGATCCCGTTGGCGGTGGCCCAGGTGGAATAACTTGGGTCCGGTGCCGTGTAAGACAACACCAGCGAACCCGTGGTTTCAGCGACCGACCAAGTGCCGGTGCCGGCAAATCCCGGGGCGGTGATGGTGACGTTGGCGGCGCTGAAATTGGTGATTCCTCCGGTATTGAGAATCGTGAACGACTTGGAGGTTTCCGAGAAGTTGGCGAGCGCTGTCGCATCAATGACCAAGGTCATGGGGACGGAGGCCGCGTCGAGACTGGCGACCGTCAGGTCGTCATAGCCAGTCCCTGCGTTGCCGGTCCAATCCGAGATTCTCGCCGTGAGACCACCGCCGGATTGCAGGATGACCGGAGCGCCGGAAATTCCGTTACCGCCAAGTGCTGCCGCGGATGCCACGGTGATGAGGCCGGCGGCCGCCGACTGGTTGCCATCAATGCGCAGAGTTCCCGCAGCAATGCTTGTCGCGCCGGTATAGGTGTTGTTGCCGGTGAGCGACCAGGTCGTGACACCGGTCTTGCCCAAAAGGGTTGGGCCGTTGATGCCATCGGGGATCTGCAGGGCGAGGCGATTGGTGCCTGATGCCGTGCCACTGACAAGGAAGGTGCGGGAGGACCCGAAGCTGACGACGGTGCCGGTTCCGATCCCCGTTCCCGTGGCGACAAAGACCGTGCCGGGCGCGCTGTCAGAGGCTCCGATGAGGGTGAAATCGGTGTCTCCCGAAGTGACGATCCTGTAAGTCACGCCACCCGTCAAGGCATCGGCGGCAATGGTGGCGGGAGCCGTCATGATGATGCTGTTGGGGTTGCTGAAGTTGACGACTCCCGTGCCGATTGAAGCGATGCCACCACCGCTGGTGCCGATCGTGAATTGGCGGTCGGTGGTCGTTGCGGCTGCTCCGGTGTATTGGAGGGTGCCACCGGCCAGAACCAGATTTCCGGGGGCGGCGGAGGAAGCTCCGATGCTGCTGGCTTCGCCACCGTTTGCCAAAACCCTGAGTCTGAGGCTGCTGGCATTGATCGTGGTGGAGCCGAGATAGGTGCTGGTCCCGGAAAGTTCCACGGTTCCGTTCCCCTTCTTGATCAAACCGTAGTCACCGCTGATTGGACCGCTGAGGGTCATCTGGTTGTTGCCGCTGGGGGATTCGAGGCTGAGGTTTGAATTCAAAACGACGGGATTGGCGATGTTGACCGCGCCTTCGTTGAGGCGGGAGGTGATGGAGGATGCCGCGTTGGCGGCGATGATGGAACCGGTTCCGGTCACGGTGGATCCGTGAAGCATGAGCACCGAGCCGTTGAGAGTGAGATTGCCGTTGAAGGAATTGAACCCACCCACGTTTTTCTGTTTGCTGGTGCCCGAAAGGACCACCGACCCGGCCGCGATGTCGAGATCGATCGGAGCGCTGATTTGAGCGCCGAGAGTTCCGGAGAGCGTCAATTCACCGCTGCCGGTCTTGAGGAACCGCCGTCCGGTGGATGTTCCGGTGATGTTTCCCGAGAAGGTCACATTGCCATCGGTGTCGATGGTTCCGCCGGAGATGCCGAGACTCATCGGATTGCTGAGAGCTGTGGCTCCGGTCGTGGTCTTTAACGTCGCCCCGGAGATCGCGATCGGTTCGACCCCCAATGCGGTGTTGCTTTCCGCCTGGAGGACACCGCCGCCGATGGTAACACCGTCGGCGAACACATGGTTGCCAGCGAGCGACAGGGTTCCCGCCTCGTTTTTGGTGAGCGACAGAGCGCCGATGGAGCCATCGGTGATTGCAACCGTTCCCGTGGGATTGGCAACCGTCACCGTTCCGGCAGTGACGCCGCCGGCATCCACGGCAATGGTGGCCGGGATAGCAATCGTGACGTTGTTATTGACGATGAAGGGTGCGGGTGCGTCGGCCTGAAGCGTATCCGCCCAGTTGGTGTTCTCCGCGAGAGTGTTCCAGTTGTTGCCACCCGTGCCAGTCCACAGCAGCATCGGGATCGCGATGTCGGGAACCGATGTGCCGGTCAGGGCGAGATCAATCGATGCGGCATTGTTCTTGATGATTCCGATTCTACCTGCGAGCCCGAAAACCACGATCCGCCAGCGGACGGTCTTTCCCGATTCACCGCCGGCAACGACCAGCGGCGTCACTGACATCGTGGAACTGAAGGCGGCGGCGGTGCCGGCGCCTGTCGAGGTCCCGGAAGTGGTGCCGGTCTGGGTGAAGGTCACTCCATCATCCGTGCTGTAGAACAGGCCTGCGGATGTCGGCGCATTGCTGGTTTTGGATAGTGTCAAGACGGTCACACCGGTGAATGTCGCGGTGTATCCGGAAGCGATGGTGGTGGTGAACGAAAAATGATTACCGGCGGTTTGGGCGGCAGCGAAATCCGCGCTGGCCGCGAAGGTCCGGTTCCAGGTATTGGCCGGGGAGCTGGGATCGCCTGCCGTTCCGCCGCCATTGATCTTGCTGCCGCTCACCCCGGCCACCACGGCGGTGGCGACGGCAGTGGTTCCTTCAAACTGGGTGGTTCTGTCCACATCCCATCGCAGCAAATCGGCGGCGAAGCTCAGGGGGCTGCCGAGCAACAGGACAGCCGCGCTGATTTGGAAGCAATGACGGAAGTTCGCATGGCGGAGGTGGCGCGCTTGGGGCCGCTGGCGCGTGGCGATGTGAACGGTCATGGATGTCGGTTTTTCTTTCATGGGATTTTCGGGGTCTTGAGGAGCCTGGCGGACATTGAAATCACCCTTAGGGGCTTCACCCGCCGCCAGAACCAATCTCGAACTTAGCGGGCTCTCGGACTGCAACAAGCAAACCCAGCCTGTCTTTTGATACAGGCGGACGGTAGGCTAGGCACCGCACACCCGAGCTGGTTTGCGCGCCACTGACACCACCGCCGGAGGAATCACGAGTGGGACAACCGCCATGGCACACCGCCCGGTCGGGCTGCAGAACGAGTTCCGTGACTCTTGGAAGAGATGATAGCTACCATCTATCAGGGTTTTTCAAGACGGACTCCCATCTGTTTGGCCCAGGCTTGCCATGCGGTGGCCAGTTCGGTGACGAGTTCGGGTTTCTCGGATGCCAGGTCGCGTTGTTCGGAGCGGTCGGTCTTGAGGTGGTAGAGTTCCCAGCGGAGGGGATCGGGCTGGCGTTTGCCCCAGACGATTTTCCAATCGCCCATGCGGTAGCCGCGGGCTTGCTGGTGCTCGGTGGCGATCGGCCGGTCGATCATGCGGCCGGTCTTGCAGGCCGGCAGGAGCGAGGTGCCGGAAAATGGGATGGCGGGTTTGCCATGCCGTGTCGCAAGCGGCTTGGCACCGGTGGCCTCACAGATGGTGGGCGTGATGTCCATGATGTGGCTTGGGGTTTCGATCCATTCGCTCCGTGCGGCGAAGCCCGCAGGCCAGCGGATGATGAGCGGCGACGAAATACCTCCCTCATGGCAGAAATGTTTATACATGTTGAGCGGCGTGTTACCGAGATTCGCCCAACCGGAGCCATAGGATTGATGGCTGCCGTTCTGCCCGATTTCCGCCAAGGCGGCACCGGTATGGAGCGTGGTGGTTCCCTTGCGTGATTCCCCGTCGAATCCGAAAGGCCCCCACTCATAACAGGCGCCATTATCGCTCATGAAGAAGATGAGGGTGTTCTCCAGCTCGTGATTCTTCTCGAGGTCGGCCAGGATGCGGCCGACGCCTTCATCGACGTGCTCGACCATGGCGGCGTAGGTGGCCATCCGGCGGGCGAGGTCTTCGCGGCGGTCTGCGGGCAAGGAATCCCATTCCGGATTCGAGACTCCGGAGTGGCCGTTTGCGATGGCTTGGGGTTCCACCGGGACTTCGGAGAGAGGCGGCAGCACGGAGTCCGCAGGAACGAGGCCGAGTTGCCTCTGGCGCTCGAAACGTGCAGCGCGGAGCAGGTCCCAGCCCTTGCGGTAGGTGGCGACATTCCGGTCAATGTCCGCTTTCGGCGCTTGGATCGGGAAATGCGGTGACGAGTGGGCGAGATAGAGAAACCAAGGTTGATCTTTTCTGGCACGGGCCTGTTTGAGAAACGCCAGCGAGTAGTCGGTGAAGACGTCAGTGACATAGAAATCATCACCGGGGGTGATTTCTGGTTCGTGTCCTTTGGGCAAACGAACGTATTTCGAAGGATCCCACTGGTTCTCCGAGTGCGAGAGAAAATCCTTGTATCCATAATAGTGCTGGAAACCCCGCTCGATCGGGCCGGGAATTCCCATGTGCCACTTGCCGACCATCCAGGTGGAATAACCGGCCTCGCCAAGAATTTCGGGGAGCGTGGCTGCGTTGGGAAGCAGGTGCCCGGTGTAGGCGGGTCCCCAGCCTTTGCGGGGCTTTGCGGTGGCGAAGGAACCGATGCCCGCCTGGTGCGGATGCAGACCGGTGATGAGCGCGGCGCGGGACGGGCAGCAACGGGCGGAGTTATAGAAAGCCGAAAATTTCGCGCCCCCGCTCGCGAGGCGGTCGATGTTCGGAGTCTGGATTTCGGAACCATAACAGGAAAGATCCGAGAAGCCGAGGTCGTCGGCGAGGATGACGAGAACGTTCGGACGCCCGGCGGCGGATCCCACAACGGGGATGGAGGCCAGGGCGAGGGTGATGAGGGCGGTGCGGATCATGAGTGAGGTCGGATCAATTTGAAATCGAGAGGATGGTATTTTGTGAATCCGGCGGGAATCATTTAGCTAACGGCTATTTGCGAGATTTATTCCCCTTGCCCGTGCTTCCGGACCGCTTGTTGCCTGCCGTCATCCGGTCGTAGGCAGCCATTTCGGTGGCTTGCCCGAGGTCTCCCTGTTGTTTCATCCATGCCGCAAGTTGTGCTTTTAGTTCGATCATGACCGGCGCGCTTTCCGGATTTTCCGCAAGGTTGTGGAGTTCGAGGGGATCCTTGATCACATCAAACAACTCGAACTCGGGAGGTGAGTAAAAGCGCTTCACGAGTTCAGCGGCACGTGGGTCACCGGCTTTGGCCCTGGCTTCCCACTCCTTGAAATAGGGCGTTTGGGAGATCCCGTTGAAGAAACGCGCCGACGGATCCAGATTATGGATCAACTTATGAGTGGCGGAGCGCACGGAGCGGCGGCCGTAGTGGCCGGGGCCATCCTGGATGCCGCGGGTGGTTTGGATTCCGAATACATAATCCTTCAGGTGATCGCTCTTGCCGGTGAGGACCGGCACCATGCTTTTGCCATCGAGGACGACTGGCAGGCTAGCGCCCGCCGCCTCGATGAAGGTCGGCAGAACATCCACATACTCGACCATCGCAGCGCTGGTCGTGGCGGGCTGGACACGGCCCGGCCAGCGAACGACCATCGCGGATTGCAGGCCGCTGTCGTAAAGCGTCCACTTGGCGAATGGGAAACTGTTGCCCTGCTCGGAAACCAGCATCACCAAGGTGTTTTCAGAGACTCCGCGTTTCTCCAGGATCTCGAGAACCCGGCCGACCTGCGCGTCGAAGCAGGTGACTTCAGCGAGGTAGTTTGAGAACTGTTTCCGCAGGTCCGAAGTGTCGATGTGGTAGGGAGGAAGTTTGATTTCCGCGGGAGGATATTTTGAGGCATCACCCTTGTTCCAGGGGCTGTGGGGTTCGTTCGAGCAGACGAACAGGCAGAACGGGGTTTTGCTGGCCGAGCATTCACTCGCGAGCTGGTCGATGGCCGCCATGTCCGGGCCATCCGGATTTTTCGAGTATTCAAAAGGAAATGCCTTCTTCGGCCCGATGTGGGTTTTGCCGCTGAGCGCGACCCGGTAGCCCAGCGGCTTGAGATAATGGACCACGCTTTTCACGTCATCTTTGGCGAAGGTGTGATTTGGATAGGCTCCGCTCTTCACCGGATAGAGTCCGGTGTAGATGGTGTGCCGGGTGGGCGAGCACATCGCCGTGGCCTGGAAGCAGCGGGTCATGCGAATCCCCTGCCCTGCGAGTTTGTCGATATTCGGCGTGTGGGCCTGGCCGCCATAACAAGCAATATCGCGAAACGTGAGATCGTCCGCGATGATGAACACCAGATTGGGCTTCGCCTGGTCCGCGCCGCCGACCGGGAGACAGGACCCCAGAAGCGCGACCGCAAGCCAGGTGAAGGGTGATGGATTCATGGATAATTCGTTAGTTCGCAGCCTTTTTACGGGATTCGGGGCTGCTTTGATCGGGAGGAAGGGTCATGTGCCAATCAACGACCGCCTTGCGCAGGCGCCCGGTGATCTCCGGCTGCGCCGCGGAGAGATCGGTGGTTTCCGCCGGGTCGGCCTTGAGCTCGTAGAGACGGCAGTGGGTGCCGTCGTAGGCGCAGACGAGTTTCCAAACGCCATCGCGCACGGCGAGGTCCGGATCGTCCGCGGTGCCCGGTCGATCCGGCGGGCGGCGGAAGAACAGCGGGGATTGACGCCCGATCCCGGCCTTGCCCAGCAGCGTTCCGGCGAGTGCTTCACCATCCAGCGTGGCCACAGGCCGGATGCCGGCAAGTTGATAGATCGAGGCATTGAGATCGATGGCTGAGAGAAATGCGGTGTCATTGAGGGTCCCGGCTTTCCCCTTGGCGAGGAAGCCGGGCCCCCAGACGATGAGCGGGGAACGGATGCCACCTTCGTGAAGGTAGCCTTTGTTTCCCTTGAGTGGACCGGCGGAACCCGCACCAACTTCGGGGCCGTTGTCGGAGGCGATGAGGATGAGGGTGTTGTCGCGGAGTTTCGGATCGTTGCGGATGCGATCGAAGAGCGGGGCGAACTGCTCGTCCATCGAGTCGAGCACGGCATGATAGAGATCGCGCTTGTTTTTGGAATTCCGCTTGGCTTGCGGTGGGAAGAATGGCGAGTGCACGTCGTCGGGCCAGACATTCACAAAGAAGGGTTTACCGGCGGCAGCGGCGCGGTCGATGAAGGTGAGCGCGCCGTTGACGAAGGAGGTGGTGATCACCGAGCGATCCTGCCAGGTGACTGGTCCATGACCGAGCTTGGACGAGCCGAGATCATGTTTCTTCGGCGGCTTGCCGTCATAGGCATCACAGAGTGGCAGCACCCGCGGGCCGAGCCCTTCGAAGTTGGTGAGTGACTCGTCGAATCCATATTCGGTGATGAGCGGTGCATCGCCCACGTCGCGCTGGCCACCCATGTGCCACTTGCCGAAGTGACCGGTGGCGTAGCCTGCCTTCTGCAGTGCACGGGCGAGAATAGGTGCCTTGGGATCAAGCCAATCGGCCATGCCCCGTTTGCGGTCCATCGCCCGGAATTCGAGGAATGAGCTGATGCGCCAACGCTGCGGATACTGGCCGGTGGTGATGGCGACCCGTGACGGCGAGCAAATCGGCGAGTTGACATAAAAGTTAGAAAAACGCAGGCCTTCGGCGGCGAGGCGATCAATGTTCTGGGTGGTCACCGCTTTTCCCCCAAAGCAGGAAAAGTCCGCCCAACCCATGTCATCCACGAATACCATCACGATGTTCGGCTTTTCGCCTCCGGCCGCTGGCAGGACGCTAAATGCGCAGAGTAGCCAGGAAAGAGTCAGAATGATTTTCATGATTGCAGGCAGTTGTTCTTAGGATGACATGGTAGAACGATGAGCTTCAGTTTCTCCGGACACGGAAAAAGCATTGGGGTTCTCCGGAGGTCGGGACGGTGGCAGTGGAGAGGAAATCATTGCTGTGAATGGTCTCGATCGCCGTCCAGTTGCGGAGATCCACGGAGGATTCAATCAAGTATCGCCCCGGGACATCGGTCCAGGTGAGGGTCACGCTCCCGCCTTCATGGCGGACGAACGAATCGATGCGGATCGCATCCGGCAGCAGTGGATCCGTGCCGGCGGCGATTTCATCCGCATCACTGACTCCGTCCTGATCGGTGTCCCCGGTGCCATCAAGGGCGACGGTTAGGAGCTCGCGCATTTCCACAAGATCCGGAATCCCGTCGTTGTCGGCATCTCCATCGTTGATGCCATCGGAGCCCGGCCAGTTGTCGGGATCCGGCACTGGATAGAGTGATTGCACTTCTTTCATATAATCACGGAGACGGACCCACATGCGCCAGCGCACGGCGATTTCGGATTCCGATAGATCCACATTCTCACCGATGTGGGTGCCAAGGTGATAGAGACTGAAAGAATCCGCGAGGGTGGGCTTTTCGAATTCAATCACCAGCTTGTAGTCCACGTCGTGCAGCGCCACGCTCGGGCGTTGGTCCTTGCCGTCGGCGAGCACGTAGTGCGGGGTGTAGTGGATAAGCGGGCCGGGACGATTCACTTCAGAGGGCGGCGTGTTTCCAGAGACCGCGCTGATGGCGGAGACCAGACTGCCGCCATCGATTGCCGGGGGCAGGACGCCCGGACTGCCGCCGGCCCACTCCCAAATGGTGGGGAAAATGTCGGTTCCCATCATGGGGAGATCGCACTGGCTGTCCGGCGCAATGCCGGGGCCGGCGAAAAAGGTGGGGACGCGGACACCCCCTTCCCAGATTTCGGGCTTGCCGCCCCGCAGCGGGGCATTGTCGGAGTAGCTGGATTGCGCGCCGTTGTCGGACTGATGGATCAGATACGTCGAATGGCGGATACCCAGGTCGTCCAAGGCATCGAGAGTGCGACCGATCGCGCCATCGAGATCCGTGTGCATGGCGGCCCAGCCGCGGTTGGAATGACGGGTCCCGGGTGTGCGACCTTGATAAGCGGCGTAGCTTCCGGCGGAGTAACGGATGGAGAGATGGGGCGCGTAGTGGGAAATCTGGCAGTAGAAGGGAGTCCCTGCGGAGGACTTGCGGTTCATGAAATCGATCGCCCGGGCGGTCAGGCTGTAGACGAGTTTGGGATCGGCGTTCTGGGTGCTCCCGGCATCGCCGGTGGCGTTGTCAGTGGCGCCGTCGCTTTCGTCAAAACCATGGGCGGCGAGACCACCGCCATTGAGATGCCATTTCCCCCAGTGCGCCGTGGCATAGGGAGTGGGAAGGGTCTTGAGCAGTTCGGTAATGGTGGTGTCGGACGTCCGGATGGCATCGACTTTCTTGCCGGGAGAAATCATCAATTGAGAGGTGTTGGGCAGCGGGCTGGCGTTGCGTCCGACGATGTCGGTGAAGCCAAGGCGGGCGCAGGTTTTTCCGGTCAGGATGGCGTAGCGCGAAGGCGAGCAGTTCGGCGCGGGAGAGTAGCCGCTGGAAAAACGCATGCCGGAATTGGCAAGCCGGGTGAAATTGGGAGTGAGGTGGTAGTCGCTCTTGGAGGCCGGCCGGTTCTTGTCGGCCTGGCCCTCCATGGTCGTCCACCCTTGGTCATCCGCCAGAAGGAAGAGGAAATTCGGACGGGTGCGGATGTCGATTGCGACGTTGATCACTTCATTCCCGCTGGTGGTGCATGAAAAGGCATCCGCTCCGGACGCGGCCGCGGTCGGGGTGTAGGAAACCCGGTCGCCATCGATGCTGGCGACACCTTTCGCCGGCTGGGTGATGGAGGCCACGCTGACGCCGGACGGAGCACCGCGGAGCACGTCGAGCCGATTGACGGATGAATTCATGAGCACCTGGAAGCGCTTGATGGAAGTCGCCGGTGAGACCTCGACTTGCACCGTGACCGGGGATGTGGACCCGACCAGCGAGTAGGTGAACGAATCCGAACCGACAAATCCGGGATCAGGCGTGTAGAGAACCACGTTGCCCGAGATGCTGGCGGAACCATTCACGGGATCCGAGACCATCCCGATGGCGGGTGATAGACCGATGTCATTGGCGAGCACATCGAGGGAATTGCCAGAGCTCCCGGGAAGCACCGAATAGGAATCCGGCACGGCCACGGAACCAGTGGAACCGAGGACCACCTTGTCGATGGCAATGTCCGTGGTGGTCCCGGCGGCGGCCCTTGTGCCGTTAGACGCCGTGAAGCGAAGCGCGACGCGATCATAACCGGTCCCGAAATCGATGTTGAAGGAGGCTTCCCGCCACGCGGTGTTGGAAACAACCGCCGCGGTGGTCTTGGTGAAGGCCGCCGAATTGAGCAGAACCGTGTAGGCTGCCGCGGAGATGGTATCAGCCGCAGACAGGCTTCCGCCGGTATTCGGGTCGGCGAGGTCGAAATAACCACTGGTCCAGGTGCTGTTGACGCCGAAGACCTCGACCCGGAGCCTCAGGACATGGGGATTGCCGTTGGCGGCATCGGCGTCGTTGAGGAGATAGCTGAAGGTCAGGGGCTGGATGCCGGAGAGCCCCGCCGGATTTGAAATGATTTGAATCAGCCCGCGGGTGTCACTGCTGGTGGTGGTGATGCTCGGATCGCGATACCGGGCCAGCGGTTCGACCTGCTCGTCGGGACCTGTCAGGTTGGCTTCGCGATACCAAGTGCAGGTATCGACGGCGGGGGCGTTCGCATACCACGCGTCGATTCGCAATGGCCCGGCTCCGCCGGTGCCGCCGGTGGCGTCACTCGACTGAAGGATCGGGTCGTTGAAGTCCGGATTGGCAAGACCGAAGGCCCCTGCGGATTGAAGCAGCCCAAGTGAGGCAGCGAGTGAGATGAGAGCCTTCATGAAATTTCGGAGATCATAAGCCCCGGAGATCAGCGTCCCCGTTCGGGCGGGGTGACTGGAACATGGATAGGCTCACGGACAGCGTCAAACCCGCTCTCGGAGACACCCGCTCTCTTGATCGCGGCGGAAGATCGACTTGTCGCTGGCGGATTCAGGTAGTTTTGATGCAATTCACGAAGATGTTGGGCCTTTTCCGGATGCTTCGTCGCAAGATTGGTCGTCTCACCGGGATCGTCCTTGAGGTTGGCGAGAAAGAACTCAACGGACTTGATCTGTTGGCCGTCGGTGGTATCGCGGGTTTTCCCGATGAGCTTCCAATCGCCTTCGCGCACCGCCCACTCGGCGTTGGTCCCCTCCCCCAGCTGCCAGTGGAGCGAGTGGCCGTCGTGGGGGCTTGGAGCTTTGGAATCGGCGATGACCTTCACGAGACTGCGACCATCGAGGGGCACGTCCGGCGCTTGCACTCCGGCGAGTTCGGCGAGGGTTGGCAGCCAGTCGCAGCCGTGGACGAGCTGGTCCCGCGCCTGATTGCATGGCAATTTCCCCGGCCACGAAATGATCGCCGGCAAGCGGATTCCGCCGTCAAACAGACTGAACTTCGCCGCCCGATAGGGACCCGCGCTGCCGCCGCCGAAGTGAGCCCGTTGTTCCGTGGAGTGGCCGTTGTCACTTTGGAAGATGATGATGGTGCGCTCGCGCAAGCCGAGTTCATCGACCTTGGCGAAGAGTTCGCCGAGCCGTTGATCCTGCGCCGCCACCGAGGCCGCATAGAGGTTTCTCGGATAGGGAAGCTGCGCGAATTTCCCGAGCCACTTCGCGTCGCCCTGATAGGGGTAGTGCGGGGTGTTGAGCGCATAGAAGATGAAGAATGGCTTTTCACGATGCTCTTCGATGAACCGGGATGCCTCGTCCACCATCAGATCGGGGAAATACTGACCGTCGTAAAACACCTCGGTGCCGTTGCGCCAGAGGTCGTGGGCATTCGGTCCGCTCCAATAGTAGAAGTGCGAATAGTTGTCGATGCAGCCGCCCATGTGCCCGAAGGAATGGTCAAAGCCCTGGGCCAGCGGCAGCGTTTCCGGGGTATAACCGAGATGCCATTTACCGATGTGGGCCGTGGCATATCCCGCCGCTTGGAACATCTCCGCCATGGTGATCTCGCCGGCAGGCAGCGCCCCCTTGCCGCCCTGGTGCGACGAACAGTTGCCCGCCACCCCCGTCCGTACCGGCCAGCGCCCGGTCAGCATTCCGGCCCGCGAGGGCGAACACATCGGCGAAGCGGAGTA
>JBIPMR010000158.1:0-7007 GCA_044369025.1 Luteolibacter sp. | reverse complement strand
CCGCAACTCCGCCCACGCATGAATCCTCATTTTGAAAATCAATCATTTGAACATGTTCAATGAAAGTCTGCAAAAAACGGATTTTTGGGACAGGCTCTATCTAATGGAGCGGGAGGGGCAGCAATTCAGTTGGATCACCGGACTTTATTGGACGCTCACGGTGATGACCACGCTGGGCTTCGGCGACATTACTTTCCACGGCGACCTCGGGCGTTTGTTTTCCATCGTGGTGCTCGGCACCGGGGTGATGTTCCTGCTGGTGATCCTGCCCTTCACCTTCATCGAGTTTTTCTACGCGCCGTGGATGAAGGCGCAGGCGTCCGCGCGCACGCCGCGGGAGCTGCCGGAAGACACGCGCAATCATGTCATTTTCACCAGTCACGATCCGGTCACCGTCGCGCTGATCCCGATGTTGGACAAATTTGCAGATCGCGGAGGCCAACGCCGCGCGCACCGAGCTCGAGGGGGTGACCCTGGCGAACAGCCAAATCCGCAGCCGCACAGGCGTGAGCGTGATCGGCGTGTGGGACCATGGCCATCTCGGGACGGTGGAACCTGAAACCGTCATCACCCGCCAGTCGGTGCTGGTGCTTGCCGGCACCGCGGAGCAGATCGCCGTGTACAATTCCACCTTCGGCCGCAGCCAGCCGGGGAAATCGCACGTCATCATCGTCGGCGGCGGGCGGGTGGGGCGCATCACCAGCCGGACTCTGATGGAAAGCGGGCTATCCACCACGATCATTGAAAAAGTGGCCGGGCGGGTGGTGGATCATCCGGAGGCGCTGATCGGTGATGCCACCCGCATCGAAATTCTCAAGGCCGCCCGGGCGCGCGAGGCGGACACCATCATCATCACGCCCCACGACGATGACGTGAATATCTCACTCACGATTTTCTTCAACCGCCTGCGCGCGAACCTGCAAATCATCGCGCGTTGCACGCTCGAGCGCAACGTGCGGACGCTGCACCGCGCCGGGGCGGATCTCGTGCTTTCCTCCGCCTCGATGGGGGCCAACATGATTTTCAACCGCATCCGGGGAAGTGACAATCTATTGTTAGCGGAGGGCGTTTGCGTGTTCCCCTCGCCGGTTCCGGACAAAATGGCGAACCGCCGGCTCGCCGATTGCGCCGTGCGCAAAGAGACCGGGTGCACGATCATCGCCGTGGACCACGATGGTGTCAGGACCATCAATCCGGAACCGGACATGGTCCTTCCCGCGGGCGGAACCTTGTTGCTAACCGGGACTTTGGAGGCGGAGGAAAAGTTCCTCAAAAATTTCAAGCCGGACCTCGCGTCGGATGCCCTGCGCCGTCGCTGGCGGCAGAAGGACAAGGTCTAGCAGATTTATTCCCCCATCACATTCACCGCGATTTCCCGCTGGTGGGGAGCACGGCGGTGTTCGAAGAGGAAGATGCCCTGCCAGGTGCCGAGGGTCATGCGCCCGTCCATCACCGGAATCACCTCGCTGGTGCGGGTGAGCGCCATCCGGATGTGGCTCGGCATGTCATCGGGTCCCTCCTGGGTGTGGATGAACCACGGGGTGGTTTCCGGCACGAGTTTATCGAAAAACACCTCAAGATCGCGCCGCGCGCTGGGGTCGGCGTTTTCCATGATCACCAGGCTGGCGCTGGTGTGACGGACGAAAACCGTGACGGTGCCCTGCCGGATTCCGGCCCGCGAGACGATGGCGGCGATCTCGCGGGTGATCTCGGTGGTGCCTTTGCCGTGCGTCCTCACGGAGAATGTGTCGCTGTGCGAGGTCATCGGGTTTTCAGCGGGCGACATTGAAAACCCACTTGCCGTGGGCGCTGCCGTTTTCCATCGCGGCGTGGGCCTCGCGCAGGGTTGCGGTTGATAGGTCGTCGAAGCTGCGGGTGTGGAGTTTGGGAAAACTGCCTGCGTCGCAGCGGGCGGCGATTTCCGCCAGGATTTCGCCCTGGCGGTGCATGTCCGCGGTTTGGAAACGCGAGCGGGTGGGCATGTATTCCCAGACGATGCGCGGGCTTTTCAAACGCAATGGATTGCCGATGTCGATCGGGTGGGCGGTTTCCACGATCAATCCGAGCGTGCCGAGCGGAGCTAACAGGTCGGCGGTGGTTTCCCAATAGGCCTCGGTATCGAAGAGATTGGCGATGTAGGGAAACTCCGTGAAGCCGAGCGCTTCGGCCTGCGGGCGCAGCGGCTCGCGGTGGTTGACGATGTGTTTGGCGCCGAGCGATTCGCACCACGCCCGCGTCTCGGGGCGGGAGGCGGTGACGACTACTTCAAGCCCCGCGGAAAGCGCCAGCGGGATGAGCGCGGAGCCGACGCCGCCCGCGCCGTTGATGACGAGCAGGGCTTTGCCACGGTCCGCGCCGGCGGGATCGACGCCCATGCGCTCGAACAACAACTCCCATGCGGTGAGGGCGACCAGTGGCAGCGCCGCGCTCTCGGCGAAGCTCCAGCACCGCGGTTTTTTCGCGACCAGGCGCGCATCCACCGCATGGAATTCCGCGTTGCTGCCGGGGCGGGTGACGTCGCCGGAATAGAACACCTCGTCGCCCGGCGCGAAGCCGGTCACCTGCCCGCCGATGGCGGTGACCACGCCGGCGGCATCGAAGCCGAGAATGCGCGGAGTATCGTGCGGGCCATCGCCTAACGATTTCCGGATTTTGGTGTCCACCGGATTCACCGAACAGGCCATCACCTGGACGAGCAGGTCATGCGGCCCGGGGGAGGGGACTTCGGTTTCGAATTCAACGAGCGAATCCGGATTTGAAACGGGGAGGAACTGGCGGGCGCCGATGGCTTTCATGGTGGGATTGAAGGGTGGAATGGGGCGTCATGGCAACAAGGGTTTCAGGCCGATCCATTGGCAACCCCAGGTGATGATCCACGGCAGCGTGATGAAACTCAGCAACGTGGTCGCGATGACGATCTGCACGGCGATGGCGGGCCGGCCCTGATAGATGCGCGCCAGAATGATGGCGGTCATCCCGGCGGGCATCGCGGCTTGGACCACGAGCACCTGCCGCAGCTCGGTGGAGATCAGTAAAAACTTTGCTGCTGCTAGAATCGCGAACGGGGCGAGCACCAGCCGGACCAGCGAGGAGCCGAGCACGATCTTCCACGTCGGTCGTTCCGAGCCTACCAGATCGATCATCGAGCAGCCGGTGATGAGGATGGCGATGGGAAACGCGCCGACGCCGATCATCGACATCGCCTTGCGGGCGGGGCCGGTGAATTGGTCGTCGAGGTCGAGCGCGACTAACAGCAAGCCGATGGCGACGGCGATGATCGGGCCGTTGATCAGCCGGCGCCATTTCATCCCGCGCTCGCCGCTCATCATCATCACGCCCACCGACCACATCGCCATTTCCACGCCGATGTTGTGGACGAACAGCAGGGCCAGCGCGCTGCCGCCCCACAGCGTCTCGACCACCGGCGCGGCGGTGAAGCCGAAATTCTGACAACCGGAGGCGAGGGCGAAAGTGCGCATGCCGTTGCCGCGCTCGAGTCCCATCAGGCGGCCGACCACCAGGCCGATGAGGATGCCGGCGATGATGAAGCCGAACCCTGACATGATGGCCCAGGTCACGGCCGAGCCGCTTTTCAAAATCGAGCTGCCGAGGATTTTATCGAGGATGAAACAGGGCAGCATCACCGTGAAGAACAGCCTCATGATGCCGTCGTCGTATTCCCTGCGGAGGGTGCCGGTTTTGCGCAGCACCGCCCCGGCCACCAGTAACAGATAGACCGGCATGACCGATTGCAGAACGGTGACGGGAGAAATCACGCCGCGAGGCTTCGGGTCCAGCCACGGCCGTGCAAGTGCGAATTTTGGCAATGCGGGAGGTTTTCTAACTAAAATTGGCGGGTGGTGGAAACCGCCGGAATCCTTTAGTTTCCTTGACAAATCCGGGGTTTCGGGGATTTCTCGCGGTGAGGAAATGGCGAAACGAAAGATGGCAGGCGTGAAGTTGACGCGCTTGGAGGCCCGTACGCGGGTGATCCAAGCGGCTTCGCGCGCCGCTTTCGTCGGGTTTTGCGCGGCGATCGGCTTTGTGGTGGTTGCCACGGCTTTTCCGCAGCGGCGCGAGTTGCTCAAGCTGGAGGCGAAGCTTGAAGAGGCCAAGCAGCGCGAGGAAATCGTCCTGGCGGACCGCGAATATCACTTCATCGAGCATCGTGCCTTGCGCGAGGATCCGGCGTTTCTGGAAATCCACGCACGGGACCGGCTGGATTACTATCGGGAAGGCGAGCGGGTCCTGAAGTTCAAGCGCGACCGCTGAGCGGGCGATTTTTTTGGCGCTTGGCGCTGGCGGGGGAAACCTCTACTCCGTGGGCATGCGTGATGATATTGAGAAGGTTCTAATCGATGAAGCGGTGATTGAAAAGCGGCTGGATTCCATGGCGCTGGAGATCGAGAGGGACTTTCCGAGCGGCACCTTGGTGGTGATCATCCTGCTGAAGGGCGCATTGGTTTTCGCGGCTGACTTGCTGCGCCGGGTGCCGCGGCCGTTGGAGATCGAGTGTCTCAATGTGGCGAGCTATCACGGCGGTTTGGAGAGCTCCGGCAAGGTGGACTTCCTCGACCGCCATTTCCCCGAGGTCAAGGGGCGGCATGTTCTTCTGCTAGACGACATCCTCGACACCGGACGCACGCTGCATGCGGTTTCCCAGCGGCTGATCGAAGAAGGGGCCGCGGCGGTGCACACGGCGGTTCTGTTGGCCAAGGACAAGCAACGGGCCGAGGAGGTCAACGCGGACTACGTCGGTTTTGAAATCGGCGATGAGTTCGTCGTCGGCTACGGGCTGGATTATAAGGGGAAATACCGGAATCTGCCCTACGTCGGCGTGTTGAAGCTGTCGGCTGCGGTTTGATCGGGGCATGGCGGTTGGAAACCGCCGCCACGGGCTAACCGATCAAGTCGCCGATCGAGCCGAAGTCCGGCGAGAACAACCGCTTGTAGGTGCGCGCCGCGTAGCCGTCGGTCATGCCGGCGAGGAAGTCGCAGACCAACCGCGCGCGCGCCGCCTCGTCGGGCGCTGCGGCGATTTCCGCAGCCGTATCCGCGGGCAGGAGTTGGAAATTCTGGCCATCGATGGCGTGCTGCGCGACGTAGCGCTCGCCTAACACCTCCCACAACTGCCGCAGCATCCGGCTGCCCTTGTGCTCGAGTTGTTTCAACTGCGGCGCGAGGAACACCACCTCGAAGGCCAGCTGTTTGAACATTGCGGACTCGGCTTTCACCGCTTCATCGATCACCAGGCGGTGGCGGTAGCGGTGGCTCATGGCGCTGAGGAAATTCACATCCGTTTCCAACCGCGTGGACTGGATGTAACGGCCGATGCGCTTGCCAACGAAGGGATCGACGCGCTTCCTGCGGATCGCCTTCATCAGGTCACCGAGCGCGGTGTGCTCGCCGGTCGGATAGTTGTGTTTTTCCGCCCAGGCTTCGATTTTTTCGATGTTGAGAAATCCGGCGCGCACGCTGTCGGATAGATCGTTGAGCGAGTAGGCGGTGTCGTCCGCCCAGTCCATCAACTGGCATTCGATGGACTTGAATTTGTCCCGCGTCGCCCCGGCGGTGAGTTCCAGCGGGAAATCATTTCCGCCCATCGCCCAGTCGAGATGCTCGTGTTGGCCGTCGTAAATGAAATGGTTTTCCGGCACCTCGCCGGCGGCGGATTTCATTTCGGTCCACAGCGATTTGTATTTCAGCACACCGTCGAGGAACGCGCGTGTCGGATCCATGCCGCTGCGTTTCGCGGAGAAGATCCGCTCGGTGAGCAGACGCAGCGTTTGCGCGTTGCCCTCGAAGCCGCCGTGCCCGCGCATCAGGTGGTTCAAGGTCCGCTCGCCCGCATGGCCGAAGGGCGGGTGGCCGAGATCGTGGGAAAGGCAGATGGCTTCCACCAAATCCGGATCGATGAAAAAATCATCGCCGAGTGGTCCGTCCGGCTGGCTTTTCAGCCAGTAGGAAATCGATTTGCCGATCTGCGCGACTTCCAGCGAGTGCGTCAGTCGCGTGCGATAAAAATCATACTCGCCGCTCCAGAAAACCTGGGTCTTGTTCTGCAGCCGCCGGAACGCGGGCGTGTGCAGCACCCGGTCGCGGTCGATTTGAAATGGCGTCCGATAGTCCGACGCGTCGCAGGCGCCCGAGCGCCGCTCCGTGTCAAAAGCCCCGTAAAAGCGGTTCAACATTTGCCGCAGCCTAGTGGCCCGGGCGCATCCGGCAACTTCAACCTTCAAGCATCAGCCCGAAAGCTACCATCCGCTGGAAATCGGCAGGATTGAGGGTTGCCAGCGGCACGCCGGAAACGATGGCTGCCGCGGCGATCATGCAGTCGGCGTGCGAACCGCGGCGGCGGCCGGTGAGGTTGAAGAGCCGCGCGGCTTCCTCCGCTTCCCGCCAGGTGCAATCGACGATGCTGCGGCCCAGCACGGTGAACGCGGCTTCCTTCTGCTCTTTGGAGAGCGGGCCGGTGCAAAATTCCGACCAGGCGATGGCGCTGGTGGTTAGAGATTTGCCTTCCTTCAGCCACGCGAGAATCTTGAGTCCGCCGGGAGAGCCCACGGTCACCAACTCCACCAAAAAGTTCGTGTCCAGGTGGATAATCATTCCCACCAGTAGCGTTTGGCGAGCCGCTCCGCCTGGAGGGTCTCCTTAAATTCCGTGCCTTCCGCGACGCTCAGGCCTGCGCCATTTTGCAGCCACTCCATCGCCTGGAGCGGGCTCGGGCGTTGATCCTCGGCTTCCACGTCTTCCCGCACGCGGCGGATGGCCCGGCGCATCACCTCGGCTTTGGAAACGTCCCAACGTCTCGCGAGCTCTTCCAGAACCCCCAGCGTTCCGGTGTCCAGCGAGACGCTCGTCCTCACCAACGTCGTTGCATAACTCATGTGGTAACGAGTGGTGCATGACCTGTCGCTCGTCAAGAATTTTTCTCCACGTGGATTGAAACATCCCGGACAAACCGCGAGTAAGGTCCCGCCATGCACTCGATCAAACGCGCGTTT
>JBIPMR010000157.1:0-7013 GCA_044369025.1 Luteolibacter sp. | reverse complement strand
ACTCCATGCATGGGCGGCCCCTTGGACTGCGGTGGGAAGCGATAGCGCCACACCGCTTTGGATGTTTCATCAGCCCCGGCACCATGCCTTCGCAAAGAATCCAAAGCGCTGTCGCCGCTGCGCTCTGCCACCGCACTCCATAAACACGGTTGGCACATTTGTCTTGTTTGCACATTCCGGGCAGGTTATGCCGCCGCGACCCCAAAGGGGACTAAACACGATGAACCTGACCCGGAACCTCAAATCCGTGGCCCTGGCAATCGCCGGCGTCATCCTTATTCCCAGTTGCGCGTCAACTGGGGATGCAAACTCCAAACCTCGAAACATTCCGTCCGATCCGCAATACGCGGTGAAGGCAACCCATCACGGCAAAGCCTCCTGGTATTCCGTCCGGACCAATCGTGGGACCCGGACCGCCAGCGGCCAGCGCCTCTCGAACGATGCTTACACCGCCGCCCACAAGACCCTGCCGATGGGAACCAAGGTGCGGGTGATCAACGAAGCCAATGGCAAGTCTGAGATCGTCACGATCACCGACCGCGGCCCCTACACCAAGGGACGCATCATCGATGTCACCATCGGTTCCGCCGAGCGTCTGGGTTTTGCCCGGCGCGGTGTGGTGCCGGTGCGCGTCGAAGTGCTCGGCAAAGTCAAAGCACAATAAATCCGACCTCTCGAAAAATCACCCCGCCCGCCGATTTGAACCCGGCGGGCGGGGTTTTTCGTTTTTGAAAACGGTCATTCCAACAGCCGCCGCTCGATCTCGGCGAGCACTTTGCCATTGGTCAGCATCAGCGGATGCATCAGCACCGGAAACTCCAGATTGTCCGCGCGCTGCCAGATGGAGCGGGTGGGCGGCAGGATCACCAAATCCATCGGCGTGCGGTAAGATGCGACAGGCATGTTCCCGAGGCGGTCTTCGGTGCCTTGCAGGTCTGCCAAGAACTGGCTGCCCGGGCGCATTTGTTCGGCGCCCTTGGTCGGATAGATCCAGGCGGCACTGGTGCCCTGGTGCGGCGAGGAAATGGTGATGAGATTCTCGCAGCGCTTGGCTCCATCAAGGTTTTGCAGATAGACGCGGCTGACCAATCCGCCCATGCTGAAGGCGACGATGCTGATGGGTTTCTCGGTGCCGAAGCGACCCTCGATGTCCCGCTTGAGGCGGACCGCCAGGTTTTCCAAGCCGCCGCGGCCGTCACTCGGGCGAAGGCGCGGGACAAAACACTGCACGCCGCGTTTTTCGAGGCGCTTTTTGAGCATCTTGAAGGTTTGGCCGTTTTCCAGAAATCCGTGCACCAGCACCACGCGCTCGACACGCGGCGGTGGGACGGCCTTCGGGGCTTGGGCACAACTGGCACCGGCCAGCAGCAGGCCCGCGAGGAAATGACGGATTCCAGGTTTCATGTTTTCGAGTTTTTAAAGGGGAGCACACGCGCCCTCGCGTGTTGTCTTTGGCGCCCTCGCCGAAGACCGGCGTTTCACAGGAATCGACGCAGTTGCCGGCGAGGGCGCCGAACACCACCGGCGAGGGCGCAGGTGCTCCCCGAAGAGATTCATCCCGGTGGCCATTTGAGCGGCCTTCCGCCTAGCAAGTGAACATGCAGATGCGGCACCGCCTCGCCGCCGTCCGGGCCGTTGTTGATGACGAGCCGGTAGCCGGATTCCGAAATCCCCTCGCTGCGGGCGACCTGCGCGGCGGTGAGCAGCAGATGCCCTAACAAAGATACGTCCTCCGCCGCGGCCAGCCCGATGCGCGGGACCGGCTTGCGCGGGATGATAAGAATGTGCTGGGGCGCCTGCGGTGAGATGTCCCGGAACGCCACGCAGAGCTCGTCCTCATGCAAAATCGTCGCGGGGATTTCCTTGTCGCAGATTTTCTCGAACAATGTCTTCGCGCTCATGCGGCGGCAGAGTGCCCTTTCTGTCAGCGCTTGCAAGCCGGGTGATTCCGCCATTTGAAAAATCCGGATCGCGTGCCACGCTCCGTCATGGAATTCGCCCAAGTCACCTGCCCGACCTGTTTCGAGGTCTTCGAAGTCGCCATGCCACACCCGGATGAAATGCCGGCGGAAGTGGACTACGACTGCGAAGTCTGCTGCCGCCCGATGATGATTGTTTTCACCGAGGAGGACGTTTACGCCAAGGGGCTGGGTGAGTGATCAATCCCGGCGCGTGAGCTCGACGAAGACATCCTCGAGCGTGGCGACGTGGCGGAAAAGGGATCGCAGCGGCCAGCCGTTTTGCGCGGCGAGCTGATGGATGCGCTCGCGCGAGTCGGTGCTGGAATCGACCCAGACGGTGTAGCGCATCCAGCCTTCTTCGAGGGTTTCCGGAGTGACTTTTTTCACCTTGTCGATGCGGTTGAGCGCGGCGGCGACGACTTCGGGGTCGGCTTGGATTTCCACCTGGATCCGGCCGGCGGCGCGCATCTGGCCGACGAGGTTGGCGGGGGTGTCGGCGGCTTTGATCTGGCCGCCGTCGATGATGATGACGCGGTTGCAGGTCATTTCCACTTCCGGCAGGATGTGGGTGGAGATGAGCACGGTGTGGGATTGGCCGAGCTGGCGGATGAGTTCGCGGATCTGGCGGATCTGGTTGGGGTCGAGGCCGTTGGTCGGCTCGTCGAGGATGAGCAGCTCGGGATCGTGGACGAGTGCATCGGCGAGGCCGACGCGTTGGCGATAGCCTTTGGACAGGGTGCGGATCATTTTCCGGCGGACGTTGCCGAGGCCGCAGGTTTCGATGACTTCGCCGACGCGGCGGCGGGTGTCGTTGCCGCTGAGGCCCTTGAGCTGGGCGCGGAATTTCAAATATTCGCGGACGCGCATGTCGTCGTAGAGCGGCACGTTTTCCGGCATGTAACCGATTTTCCGGCGGGCTTCGATCGATTGCCGGAAGATGTCGAAGCCGGCGATGCTGGCGCTGCCGGCGGTCGGCGGCAGGTAGCCGGTGAGCATCCGCAGGGTGGTGGTTTTGCCAGCGCCGTTCGGCCCGAGAAAGCCGACGATCTCGCCGCGGGCGACGGAAAAGCTGATGCCGCGGACCGCTTCATGGCGGGCGTAGCGTTTGGTGAGTTGGTTGACTTCGATCATGGTTCCCGGTAGCCGGGGTGGCTGGGTGAAATTCACGCTTGTTCGGTTGACGCGAAGCGGTGCGCCCTTTAATGAACCCCCGTGCGTGGCGGGCCAAGCGGTAATTTCGCGGGTCCGTCCGTTAATTTTCACCCATTTCACATGAACTCCTCGGTTTCGGCGCGACAGAACGCAGATTTAATGGAAGCGAAGTATGCACAATGGTGCGAAGCCCCGAACTTGGTGGAACCGACGTGGGCGGCTTTTTTCGAAGGCTTTGAGCTGGGATCGGCGCAATTGAAGCGCAAGGAAGAAACGGCAGCGGGAGTGACGGCGGGCGATATGGACACGGCGTTCTATGGCCGCGTCACCAGCTTGATTTACAATTACCGGACGCTCGGCCACACCCAGGCGCACATCAATCCGCTGGAGGAATCCCCCGAGCGCAACCCGCGCCTGCACCTCGATCAATTCGGCCTCAAGGAATCGGACCTGGACCGCGAGGTTTCCAATTCGTTTTTCCGCCACGGCGACCAAATGAAGCTGCGCGACATGGTCGCCGGCCTGGAGGCGACCTATTCCGGGAAAATCGGATTCGAGTTCATGCACATCAACAACACGACCGTCCGCCATTGGGTGCGCGAGCGGATCGAGATGCATGCGCTGCGCGACGAAGCGACTCACGAGAAGCGGTTGAACTCACTCTGCTGGGTGCTGGAAGCGGAGGCTTTCGAAAATTTCATCGGCAAACGTTTCCTCGGGGAAAAGCGCTTCTCCAACGAGGGCGGCGAAGGCGCGATGATCATCCTCAACGCCATCCTCGAGGCCTGCCCGTCGCGCGGCGTGAAAGAGATCGAAATGGGCATGACCCACCGCGGCCGCCTCAACATCCTCGCCAATTTTGTCCGGAAATCCCTCACCACGCTGCTTTACGAATTCACCCCGAACTACGAGCCCGGCCTCGTCGCCGGTGACGGGGATGTGAAATACCACCTCGGCTACGAGAGCATCCGCGAAGTCCCCGATGGCAAGGTCCGCGTCAGTCTCGCGGCCAACCCGAGCCACCTCGAAGCTGTCAACTCGATCGTCGAAGGCAAGGCCCGCGCCCGCCAGCGCGTGTTGCACGAAGGCCTCGACGGCGAAATCGACCGCGGCATGGTGTTGCCCATCCTGCTCCACGGCGACGCGGCTTTCGCCGGCCAAGGCTCGGTCGCCGAGGTGCTCAACCTCTCCCAACTCAAGGGCTACCGCACCGGCGGCACGATCCATCTGATCATCAACAACCAGATCGGTTTCACCACTTCCCCCGCCGACGCGCGCTCGACCGCTTACGCCACCGACGTCGCGAAAATGGTCGAAGCGCCCATCCTCCACGTCAACGGTGAGGAGCCGATGGAGATCTACTGGGCCTCGCTGTTCGCCCTCGATTTCCGCCAGAAATTCGGCCGCGACATCGTGCTCGACATGTATTGTTACCGCCGCCAAGGCCACAACGAGGCGGACCAGGCGGCATTCACCCAGCCGATCGTCGCGAAAAAAATCGCGGAGCGCACACCTTTCGGAAAAATCTACAAACAGCAGCTCGTCGATCAGGGAGTCATCACACTCGCCGACGTCGATGCCTTGGAACAGGCGATCTGGGACAAGCTCGAAGAGGGCTACCAGAAAATGCTGGTGCTCCAGGAAGCTGGCGACCGCACCGCCTTCAGTGGCTCGACCGGGGTCGTTCAGGATCCGTATTCCCACGCTCCGGTGCCGACCGGCATTGATCGCCACCGTTTCCAACAGATCGGCAAGACCCTCACCACCGCCCCGGAAGGTTTCCACCTGAATCCGACCTTGGAAAAACGTTTCCTGCCGCGCCGCGTCGAATCACTCGCCCAAGACGGTCCGATCGATTGGGCGTTCGCCGAGTCGCTCGCGTTCGGTTCGCTGCTGCTGGAAGGCACGCCTGTCCGTCTATCGGGTCAGGACTGCCGCCGCGGCACTTTCTCCCAGCGCCATGCGGTTTTCTACGACTATGAAAACCGCGAGCGTTACATTCCGCTAGAGCATCTCGATCCGCAGCAGGCGAAGTTTTGCGTGCACAACTCGTTCCTATCCGAGTTCGCGGTGCTCGGCTTCGACTACGGCTACTCGCTGTCCTACCCGAGCATGCTGACGCTGTGGGAAGCCCAATTCGGCGATTTCTCCAACGGCGCGCAGGTCATCATCGACCAATTCATCTCCTCCGCCGAATCCAAGTGGCAGACGCCGAGCGATCTGGTGATGCTGCTGCCCCACGGCTACGAAGGCATGGGGCCGGAGCATTCCAGCGCCCGCCTTGAGCGCTTCCTCCAGCTTTGCGCGGAGAAAAACATGATTGTCGGCAACTTCTCCACGCCCGCCCAATACTTCCACGCGCTCCGCCGCCAGAAGCACCGGGATTTCCGCAAGCCGCTGATCCTGATGACGCCCAAGAGCCTGCTGGGTCGCCCGGAAGCGGTTTCCCAGGAATCCGATTTCCTCGAGGGCACCTGCTTCCAGGAAATCCTGCCGGACACCCAGGTTTTCGCCAATCCCGCCGATGTCGAGCGCCTCATCTTCTGCAGCGGCAAGGTCTATTATGACCTGATGGCCCATCGCCAGGAAAAGGGCATCGACAACGCCGCGATCATCCGCATCGAGCAGCTCTATCCGTTCCATCGTGAAATGGTCGAGGCCATCATCAGCCAATACCACAACGCCTCCCACTTCGTCTGGTGCCAGGAGGAACCCCTGAACATGGGCGCGTGGTCCTACATCTTCCCCCGCCTCGAACGCGCGGTCGGAGCGAAGATCCGCTACGCCGGACGCGGCACCGCCTCCAGTCCCGCGGCCGGATCCAAGGCGATGCACTACCGCGAACAAAAAGAGCTTCTCACCCAGGCTTTCACCGCCTGATTTCCTAACAATTTTCATCCAACTCTCACTCCGCCCCATCCATGTCCTTCGACGTCAAAGTTCCCGCCTCCGGAGAATCCATCACCTCCGCCAATGTCGCCCGCTGGCACAAGAAAAACGGCGATCCTGTCAAGAAGGGCGACGTGCTCGTCACTCTGGAAACGGACAAGGTTTCCAACGAACTTGAAGCGGCAGCGGACGGCACGCTGGAAATCCTCGTCGGCGAGGGCGAGGAAGTCGCCATCGGCTCCCTCATCGCCCGCATCTCCGGCGGCGCGGCTCCGGCAGCGCAACCGGCCATACCCGTGCCGCAAGCCGCAACCGCAACTCCGGCCGCGCCCGCAGCGGCACCCGCCGCCGCATCCGGCGCTTTGATCGAGCTCAAGGTCCCGGCCTCCGGCGAATCCATCACCTCGGCCAACGTCGCCAAATGGTGCAAAAACACCGGCGAACAAGTCACCCAGGGCGAAGTCCTCGTCACCCTCGAAACCGACAAGGTTTCCAACGAACTCGAAGCTCCCGCATCCGGCCGTTTGAAAATCATCACGCCCGAAGGCGAAGAAGTGGCGATTGGCGCCGTCATCGCCACCATCGATCCCTCGGTCACCGGCGGAGCCGCAGCACCCGCAGCCCCGGCTCCTGTCGCGGTTGCCGCGCCCGTTTCGACTCCGGTGCCTGCGCCGGCCGCCGCGCCTGCCGCGGTCGCAAAACCCGATTTCCGTGCCCCTGCCGCCGCGGTCGAGCGCGTCGCCACCGAGGTGGTCAGCGACGGCCGCACCAGCCGCAAAAAGATGTCGATGTTGCGCCGCAAGATCGCCACCCATCTGGTCAACGCCCAGCAAACCGCCGCCATCCTCACCACCTTCAATGAAGTGGACATGACCTCCGTCATGGATCTCCGCAAGCAGGTCCAGGATGAGTTCATGAAAAAACACGGCGTGAAACTCGGCTTCATGTCGTTCTTCATCAAGGCGGTCACCCAGGCGCTCAAGGACGTGCCCTCGATCAACGGCCGCATCG
>JBIPMR010000156.1:0-7046 GCA_044369025.1 Luteolibacter sp. | reverse complement strand
CGAGTTTGTTTTCCAGCCGGGTCCGCTTTTCACCAACATCGTGCTGGCCGACGAAATCAACCGCGCCTCGCCGAAAACCCAATCCGCGCTGCTCGAAGCGATGCAGGAACGCCGCGTCACCGTGTTGGGAAAAACCCATGATTTGCCGAAGCCGTTCTTCGTGCTCGCCACCCAGAACCCGATCGAACTGGAAGGCACCTATCCCCTGCCCGAGGCCCAGCTCGACCGGTTTTTGTTCAAACTGGAGGTCACCCGCAACGACGTGGCCACGCTCCAGCGCATCGTTTCCCACCGCGAACTCGGCACCGAGCCGCAGGTCGATCCGGTGATGAGCGCGGAGACGCTCGACTCGCTGTTGGAACTGGTGCGCCGCATCTATCTGCCGGACGTGGTGGCCAACTACATCGCCCGCCTCGTCGATGGCAGCCACCCCGGGCAATCGGCCGCGGCGCGCGGGATCCGCTACGGCGCCAGCCCGCGGGCGGCGCTCGCGCTGGCGTCCGGGGCGAAGGCGCGGGCGCTGATGCACGAGCGCACGCATGCGAGTTTCGAGGACGTGAAGGCGATCGCCCCGGCGGTCCTGCGGCACCGGATCGTGCTCGACTACAACGCGCGGGTGGAAGGTCACACCACCAACGACATCGTCCGCACGCTGCTGGAGGAAATCCCGTTCCAAGCGGCCGCCACGCCGAAAATCCTGAAACCCGCCTGACCCGTTTTCCCATGCGCCGTCTATTTCTATCACTCGCGATCGCCAGCCAGGTTTCCGCTCAGGAAACGATGATCCGCCAGGTCTTCGACACGAAAACCGACACCCACGTCGAGGTGCTCGCATTGTTCTCCAAACCCTCGCCCGGCGGCTATCTGCCGGTGCGCGTCAAAATCGCCAACAACCTAACAACCCCGCGTTCGGTCCAACTCGCGTTCGACAGCGGCACGAATTATTCCCAAGGCAACCAAGCCGCATCCTCGTTCGGCTTCAGCGCGGCTGCGGGTAAAACCGTGACCCGCGACATCCTGGTGCCGCTCTCCCCGTCATCCGGCAGCAGCTCGTGGGGCGGGAATCTGGAAGTCCGGATGAGCGGCTCGATGGGCCAGGCGACTTACTCGCTCGCCGCGCTGAACAACAGCAGCGAGCCGGCGGTGCTGCTCAGCGAGGCGCTTTTCACCCCGAACGCCTCGTCGCTGGATGCGGCTGCGGGAAGCGGTGGCTCATCCCGTGGCCGAAACGAATTCTCGGCGAAATTCGACCCGAGACAACTGCCCGACAGCTGGCTCGCATTTTCCGGATACGACAGCGTGCTGATGACCGATACCGACTGGGGCAACACCCCCGCCAGCAGCCGCAATGCGATTCTATCATGGGTGCGGCTCGGCGGGCAGCTGGTGATTTATACCAACAGCAACGCCGATCAGAAATCGCTCGGCATCCCGGAGGACGCGAGCTTCGGCACGGCGGTGGTCAAAACGATCCCCTCGGATTTGAAACTCGACGCCAAGGCCACCCTCGCGCTGGTCGGCAAACAGAATCCTAACAAATCGAGAAACTCGGGCATCAAGTCCGATTTTTCGGGCTCATGGCCGCTGCAAAAGCACTTCGGCAGCCAGACTTTCCGCTACGGCTTGTTCATCGCGGTGCTGATTGTTTTCGCGATCATCGTCGGGCCGGTCAACCTGTTCGTCTTCGCCAAATCCGGACAGCGCCACAAACTCTTCATCACCACCCCGCTGATCTCACTGGTGGCCAGCTTGATTCTCATCGCGCTGATCATCGTGCAGGACGGCTTCGGCGGCTACGGCATGCGCCGCGTGTTGATGGAGGTGCGCCCGGATGGCGACCAGAACGCCGCCTACCTCCACCAGGAGCAATTCAGCCGCACCGGTGTCCTAACCGGTTCGCGCTTCACCCTCGCGGAACCCTGTTATTTCAGCCCGGTGCCGATCGCCACGAGCCGCTGGGCGCGCCACACCAACAGCGGTGGCAGCCGCGGAAATTTCAACCTCCAGCCCGATGACGGCAAACTCAAGGTCTCGGGCGACTGGTTCCAAAGCCGCTCCGAGCACGGCCACATCGTCACCGCCGTGGTCCCCACCCGCGGCCGCATCGAGCAGGCCGGCGAGCCCGACACCTTGCTCTCCACCTTCGAATTCCCGATCGCGACGCTTTTCTATCATGACAAAGACGGCAAGTGGTTCCGCGCCGACACCATCACCACCGGCAAACGCTTCCGCCTGACCCCCATCGAGTTTTCGATGGTCGATCCGGCCGTGCAGAAGGAAATCGCCGCCTTCGCCAAACGCAACCAACAGCTCGTCCGCCGGATCTATCAGCGCCCCGGTTGTTACATCGCCGTCACCGCCGCCGCACCCGGCATCGCCACCCACCCCGGCATCCGCTGGCAGGAAACCCGCACCGTCATCACCGGAGCCGTTTTGAGTAAAAACTGAAATGCTGAAACGCTGAAAAGCTGAAATTTTTAGAAACTCGCATCCCTCCTCTTCATCTTCCTCCTCCTCATGTCAGCTTTTCAGCTTTTCAGAATCTCAGCATTTACCCCACAATGTCTGCTCTAAGAATCAACAACCTCTACCGCTACTTCGGCAATCTGCAGGCGGTCAACGGCGTCACTTTTGAGATCCCGCACGGGTCGGTCTGCGGTTTTGTCGGCGCCAATGGCGCGGGGAAGACCACCACCATGCGGATCCTCGCCACCTTGGATTACCCGACGCTCGGCAGCGCCGAAGTCTGCGGGATCAACGTGGTCCACCACCCGGCGGAAGTCCGGCGGCTGATCGGATGGATGCCCGACCATTTCGGCAACTACGAGCACATGACGGTGCTCGAATACCTGGATTTCTACGCCCGCGCCCTCGGTTACAAGGGCAAGGAGCGCCGCCAACGCATCCAGGAGGTGATGGAATTCACCGACCTCATTCCGCTGGCCGAGCGTTTTTCCAACAAACTCTCCAAAGGCATGACCCAGCGCCTCGGCCTCGGCCGCGCGCTGCTCCATGACCCGCAGGTCCTGATCATGGACGAGCCGGCCGCCGGTCTGGATCCCAAGGCGCGCGTCGAGCTGAAACACCTGATCCGCGTGCTGGCGAAGGAGGGCAAAACCATTTTCATCTCGTCCCACATTCTATCGGAACTCGGCGAGATGTGCGATTCGCTGCTTTTCATCAACAACGGCCGCATCGTCCACCACGGCGATGCCGAAACCCTGCGGCGCGGCTCCGACGTGATGGGCGGCGTGCTCTACGACGTGCAGGTGGACGGCAAACCCGAATCCCTCACCGACTGGTGCGTGCTCCAGCAGAACGTCGAATTCCTCGAAGCGCGCAAACTCGGCGGCCGCATCCGCATCGACACCCAGGACCCGATGAAAGCCGCCGACGTGCTGGCGCGCATGGTCAAGGACGGCCTGCGCATCACCGAGTTCCACCGCGAGCAGCGCAACCTCGAGGACGCCTTCATCGACATCCTCGGCCGCCTCGACGCCGGGCAATCGGCCATCGCCCCGCCGCCGATGCCTCGAGAAGAGGTGTTGAGAGTTGAGGGTTGAGAGAAAGATCAACAAACACTCATTCATCCGCCTCTCAACTCCAACCCTCAACCCTCAACCCTCAACTTTCTTCCATGACCCTCACCCATCTCACCGATTTTTCCGACCGCATCTCGCCGATGTTGGTCAAGGAGCTGCGCCAGGGCCTGCGGGCGAAGACCTTCATCGCGGTTTTTCTAACTTTGCAGATTTTCCTCGGGATCATGCTGCTTTCCGCCAGCGCCGCGTCCACCACGGACCGCGCCGGCAGCGTGGTTTCCGGGATGATCTTCGGGTTCTTTTCCCTCGCAGTGCTGATCGTGCAGCCGCTGCGCGGCGTCGCCGCGCTGGCCACCGAGATCAAGGGCAACACCATCGACATGATGGTGCTCACCCGCCTGAGCGCCTGGCGCATCGTCTTTGGAAAATGGGTGGCCCTCGTCAGCCAGTCCGCGCTGATCCTCTCCACCATCATTCCCTATCTCATTTTACGCTACTTCTTCGGCGGCATGAATCTCGTCGGTGAAATGGTTTTCCTCGGATTGCTGTTCCTCACTTCAATGGGACTCACCGCGATCACGGTCGGCCTATCAGGCAGTTCGTCGGTGATCATCCGTTCGATCCTGCCGTTGTTCGGCACGCCGGTGCTCTTCATGGCGATCATGGGCCTGCTGTTCGGCAACGGTTCACGGGAGATCGTCGAAATCTGCTCGCTGGACAATCTGGAGTCCACCACAAACCTCGCGCTGTATGTCGTCTCGATCGCCTATCTCGGCTGGTCCGCGCTTTCGTTGGGGACCTCGCTGATCGCACCGGCGGCGGAGAACCATTCCACCCCGCGGCGTCTGGTCGCGCTGGCGGCGATGGGGATGATGATTCCGGTGATGCTGCGGTCCACGCTCGATATCGAGCTGCTGGCCACGCTCATCGGCCTGATCGCCGCGCCCGCCATCCTGCTTGCGCTCACCGAGCCAACGCTGCTGGTGCCGACGGTATGCGTGCCGTTTGTGAGACGCGGGCTGCCCGGGAAACTGGCGGGGATTTTCCTCTATCCGGGATTGGCCTCGGGGGTCTTTTTCACCATGTTGCTGGCGGCGATTGCGTTGTTTGTTTTCCAGATCCATCCGACGGCGAGTTACGACGCGGAGTTTGACGTGATCGTGCTCTCGATGTTAGGAGTGCTGCTTTTCCCCGCCGTGCTGCAATGTTTCTTTTTCAAGGGCGAAGGGCAGCGGGTCGCCAACTACATGTTGCTGTTGCTGGGCTCGGGAATTCTAACCGGAATTTTGGCGATCCTCGCTTCCGCGATGTCGAACCACGGTTTCCTGTGGGTTTTCATCTGGAATCCCATGGTTTTCATGGTGATGACCGACTTCGGGAAATTCTCGGACGCGGACCTGTTTATCGCGGTGAGCGCGGTGGATCTCATCCTGGTCACGATTCTCTTCATCAAGGCGATCACCCTGTTCAAGAGCAGCCGCGAAGTCATCCAACAAGCGGAAGAAACCCTCACCGCTCCGGATCCAAGATGAACGTGGAAACCCTGCAAGCCTGCCACGGCCGCGCGCTCGCGGTCGCCGCCCGGCTGCGCCTGCCGCTGCGCTCGCGGGTGTGGCGCGGCCAGGCCGGCGAGTTCACCGGCGGCGGCACCGGCTCGTCGTTGGATTTCCAGGACCACCGCGCGTATTCGCCGGGCGATGATCCGCGGCACATCAACTGGCAGGCCTACGCGCGGACCGGGAGTTATACCATGAAGTTGTTTCGCGAAGAGGTCAGGCCGGTGGTGGACCTGATCCTCGACGCCTCCGAATCAATGTTTTTCGATCCGGCGAAGGCGGCGCGCACGGCGGAGGTTTTCTATCTGATCGCGGAAAGCAGCCAGGCGGCGGGCGCTTCGTTGTCGCTGCATGCGGTGCGCGGCGATGCCTGCCTCACGCTTGATCCGGCATCGCTGCGCAGCCATCGCTGGCTGGAGGCCGCGCGCGCGCTGCCCGCCACCGACGCGGCGAAGGCGCCGGATCTGGCGAAACTGCCGCTGCGGGCGAATGCGATCCGGGTTTTTCTATCGGATCTGCTGTTCCCGGGCGATCCCGAACCCATCCTCCGCCACCTCGGCCAGCGCCATGGCAGTGTGGTGGTTTTTTCGCCCTATCTGGAGTCCGAAGCGCGGCCGGCGTGGGCGGGAAACTATGAGTTCATCGATCCCGAACGGAAATCCCAACATCCGCACCGGATCGAACCGGCGACTTTGCGCCGCTATCTGGAGGCGTATGCGAATCATTTCGACCTGTGGAAACAACACGCGCGGCGCCACCAAGCCGCCTTCGCCCGCATTCCGGCGGAGGAGGATCTGGGCACCGCATTGTTTCGCGAAGCGGTGCCCGCCGGAGCCTTGGAAGCCAGCGGGTGACTCCGGCGTAGCGCGGAGGCAGCTCCTGGTCCCGATTCGATTTCCGGCCGAACCGCCTTCTAGATCGCCGCGGGGATTGCGTCGATTGCCTGCCACATCGAAGACAAGATTTCACATGATATTACAGGATGATCATGGCACCCAACGCCCTAGACCAGCCCTCAACCGCGCGGCGTTTCGTCGATTTTTCCCGAAAATACAAGCTGACAAATCCTCCCGGGCTGTCTTAGCTTGAGCCGCAAGCCTCACCGAAAACCCGTTTGATTCAACCATTCACTGATCCAAAAATCGGCATTCCCCCGACAAGCGACGCGATCGCCGCGCGGCGTGGGGCCGAAGCCCGCAGCCTCGATCCTGCCGACGCCACCTGCGGTCCGCACCTCGGAAAAATCTGGCCAGCCATCGCGAAAAATCCCTCAATCACACCGACTCAACCATGAAAACCACCCTTTTTCTTGCCCTCGCGTTTTCCACCCTTCTTGTCAGCTGCAACAAGGATGGCAAATCCGACCAGCTCAGCATTGCCGTCATTCCGAAGGGCACCACCCACATCTATTGGAAATCCGTCGAAGCCGGGGCGAAAAAAGCCGCGGACGAGCTCGGCGTGAAAGTCACCTTCATCGGACCCCAGCGCGAGGACGACCGCTCCCAACAGATCGATCTCGTTACCAACCAAGCCTTGCAGAACGACGCCATCGTCCTCGCCCCGCTTGATGCCGTCGCGCTGCGCGATGCCTCCAAGAGCGTCGCGGAAAAAGAGAAACCCGTCGTCATCATCGACTCCAGCCTGGCCGACAGCGCCTCCTTCATCACCAGTTATGTCGCCACCGACAACCGCGAGGGCGGCCGCATCGCCGCGCGCCGCCTGGCGGAAATCCTGTCGGGCAAAGGCAAGGTCGCCGTGCTCCGCTACATGCAGGGCAGCGCCTCCACCGAGCAGCGGGAAGAGGGCTTCCTCGAGGAAATCAAAAAATCCCCGGGCATCGAGGTGGCGAGTTCTGAGCAGTTCTCCGGGGCCACCGCCAGCCAAGCGCAGGACGTCGCCACCAACTTGCTGACCCGCCTCGCCGACGCCGACGGACTTTCGGTGCAAG
>JBIPMR010000154.1:0-7077 GCA_044369025.1 Luteolibacter sp. | reverse complement strand
CTCGAAACCCGACGGACTGCCCTACCTCCGCAAGGACGGCAAGGTGAACCCGGAGGTGCGCGCCGACGCCTACGACCACCAGCGGCTTACCACGATGGCCAAGACCGTCGAAACCCTGGCGCTGGCCTATCATTTCACCGGAAACGAGAGTTACGCCGCCCATGCCGCCAAGTGTCTGCGCGTCTGGTTCCTCGATCCGGCCACCCGCATGAACCCGCATCTCAACTTCGCCCAAGCCGTGCCCGGCAAAAACACCGGCCGCGCGGCGGGTGTGCTCGAAGGCCGTAACCTGGTGAATGCCGGCGACGCCGCCGGCTTGATTCTGGGTTCCAAAGCATGGCCCGCGGAAGATCACGCGGACCTCATGAAATGGATGGAATCCTACCTCGGCTGGCTGCTCACCAGCAAAATCGGGCGGGATGAAGGGAGTGCGTCCAACAATCACGGCACCTTCTACGATGTCCAGGTCATCGGCCTCGCCCTGATCCTGGACCGGAAGGACCTCGCCCGGGAAGCCGCGGAGGCGGCCAAGCGGAAACGCATCGCCGCCCAGATCGAGCCGGACGGACGGCAACCGCGCGAACTGACCCGCAGCACCTCGTTCGGTTATTCGCGCTTCAATCTATCGGCACTCTTCGCCCTGGCCACGCTCGCGGAACACGCCGGGGTGGACCTTTGGAACTACCAAACCGATGACGGCCGCAGCATTTCAAATGCCTTGGATTTCCTGCTGTCTTACCACTCGGATCCTGCAAAAAAGTGGCCCTATCCGCAGATCAAGGCCATCGAGCCGGACGATCTGTTTCCACTGCTCCGCCAGGCGGCCTCCGTCTATCAGGATGGGGGATACGCCACCGCCCTCGCCGCGCTCGAGCCCGACCCGGAAAACCGGATTCACCTCCTGGTTTCCGCCCGCACCGGCCCGCCCAACGTCGCAATCATCGATCGCGCCCGCATCCTCAAAGCCGCCGCCGCCGCGCTCGAACTGAAGCCGCTCAGTGTCACCGACGCCCGCGCCAAGCTGAGCGAGGGCGGTTCTAACGACTTTTATTCGAACGGCGATTACTGGTGGCCCGATCCATCGAAGCCCGACGGCCTCCCTTTCATCCGGCGGGATGGCCAAAGCAATCCGGAAAATTTCAGCCACCACCGGATGGCCGTGCGCCAGTTGAATGAGTCCGTCGCCGCACTGGCTGCCGCCTATCAGATCACCGGCGCGGAACGTTATGTGAAGCAAGCCGCGGAACTCCTCCGCGTGTTCTTTCTCGATCCCAAGACGCGGATGAATCCGCATTTGAACTACGCCCAGGCCATTCCCGGAGTTTCGCCCGGTCGTGGCATCGGCATCATCGACACCCTTCATCTAATTGAAATTCCGGTGGCCGTCGTGGCTCTGGAAGGATCGACCGTCTTTCCCCCGGAGATCGCCTCTGGAATGAGAAAATGGTTCGCCGATTATCGTGACTGGATGATCACCAGTGAGAACGGCAAAGAGGAGGCTGCTGAAAAAAACAACCATGCGGTCGCCTATTGGCTGCAAGTCGCCGTGTTCGCCCGTTTCACTGGCGATGCAGAGCGTCTCGCCGAGTGCCGGCGCCGGTTCAAGGAGGTGTTCGTCGGCATGCAAATGGCCGCTGACGGAAGTTTTCCCGCCGAACTCTCACGGACCAAGCCGTATGCCTATTCGATTTTCCAACTCGATAACCTGACCACGCTCTGCCAAGTGCTCTCGGCACCCGGGGAGGATTTCTGGTCCTTCGAACTGCCCGACGGCCGTGGCATCCGCAAAGCGGTTAGCTATCTCTATCCGTATCTCGCGGACAAATCCAAGTGGCCGCTCAAGCCGGACATCCACGCCTGGGACGGCTGGCCCGCGCGCCAGCCAGCATTGCTGTTCGCTGGTCTGGCTTTGGGCGAAAAACCCTACCTCGACCTCTGGCAGAAACTCCCGCCCGACCCCGCCGATCCGGAAATCCAGCGCAACATCGCCATCACCCAGCCGCTCATCTGGCTGAAGGAGCGGTGAATGCCCCGGGACCGCGAGTCTGTGACTCGCCTGTCAATGGATGGAGAAAGAGAGGCCTTTCGAGACTTTGCTTTCACTTCCCATTGGCAGCGAGTTTGAAACTCGCGGTCCCGGGACCCGCTTCCGTGTCGTCACTTTATCCGACTCGCTGGACCGGGATTCCTGTTCTAGGGTTACCGGTTCGCATAAGCCCATCGAAATGATCCTCTTCCAAACCAGAGCGCTCGAGCCGGAATCTCGCGCGGGCTTCAAGCCCCTCGGCGCGTGCCTGTCGATTCTGCTGACGCTCGCTCCCGCCGTGCAGTCCCAGCCCGTCGCTTTCGACCCCGCCAAAGTGATCATCGTCAAGGCGGACGACTTCAAGGTGTCGAACCAGGCCTGGACGAATTTCATCACCGAATCCCGGAATCTGGGGGTCAAGGTCGGTCTCGGTGTGGTTGTGGAAGACACCGCCGGAAATGCTGCCACCGCCACTTACATGCAGGCCCAGCAGGCGCTGGGCGATGTGGAATTCTGGAATCACGGGTGGGATCACAGTCGATGGACCACCGATGGAGGCGCGACTTATACCTATGAATTCAAAGACTCCGGCCTGGCATTCCAGCAGACGCATTTTGCCGACGCACAAGCGGGGCTTCTGAGTGCCACGGGCCGGGATGCCATCGCCTTTGGCACGCCCTACAATCAATCCGATGCGGACACGGTGACGATCATGAACAACACGCCAGCGGTGCGTTTGTTTTTCACCTATAACAGCGCGGCGGCCAGAAACGCCGGACTGACCGAGCGCGTGGCAACGGTCGGAATCATCGGGGAAAAAGCCACCGGAAAGCCGCTCGCCTCGGATTTCATCGCCAAATACCCGAAGGGTCCCGCCGGACCGGTGTCACTGCAGTTTCATCCATCGGCATACGCAATCGCTGAATCTCTATCAAAATTCAAATTCGGGTGGCGCGCGCCTGATCTGCGGGCTCAGTGGCAGCTCGGTGATCAACTTCCAAACCGCCGACTGGACGGTGGCCGGCTGGGTCAAGCGCGCCACCACCGCCGATCAGGACATCGTTTTCCACCTCGGTTCCAATCTCGGCAACAGCAACGGCACCACGCCGACTGCGGATTTCACGCTTGGATTTAATGCCGGGTCGGCGAACACGCTGTCCCTCAAAAACTACCATAGCGACAGCCTCACCACCACGCCGGATGTCGATATCACCACCACGGTCAGCGTCGCGGAGTGGCATCATCTCGCGATCGTCCGTGCGGGCGATACGCTGACGCTCTATGTCGATGGCGTCAGTTCGGGCAGTGACAACTCGTTCAGGCTGGATTTCAACGCCAGCACCGCAAACGTCGCCAAATTCGGCGCGGCCACCGGGGCGTCCGCCGGCACCACCCCCCGCTATTACAACGGTTCCATGGCCGACCTCGCGATCTTCAACGCCGCGCTTCCCGCCACCGACATCACCCGACTGCAATCCGCCCCGGTGGCCGACCTCGGAGGTCTCACCGCGAGCAACGTCGTGAGCATCACCGTCAGCGAACCCGTCACCGCATGGCGGCAGTTCCATTTTGAAACCACGGAAAACAGCGGTTCCGCCGCCGATGCCGATGACCCCGATGGCGACGGACTCACCAACGCGCGGGAATACATCATGGGCACCGTTCCCACCCAAGCGGATGCCGGTGCGCCGCTCGTCGCAACTTCCGCCGAGGGGGATTTTACCCTCAGCTTCGTCGCGCTGCAGGCCGACGGCGCGGGCTATGCCGGATTGACCCGCCGCTACACCGTCGAATCCAACACCGCTCCGGCGAACCCGGAGCTTTGGGAATCCCTGCCCGGTTACTCCGGGATCGTCGGGGAAAACCAAACGGTCACCCTCACCCCGCCGGACGGGGGAGAGCGCTGCTTTTACCGCTTGAGAGTCACTTTGGACTGACGATGTTAAAGCGAGTTCCCGTAAAAACCCATGCAACGCCTGCTTCCGCTTCTCCTCGCCTGTATTTCCGGGCCCTTCGATCTCGCGGCGCAGGCACCTAACAGCGCATGGGTGTTTCCGGCGGCTTCGGGCGACCTGCTCTATCAACTCGACGAACGCGGCCAGCGCATCGCGGATTTTTCCGACTGCGGCTACCGCGGCGGCACCGTGCCCTTGCCGAATGTTTCCGCGCAGATCGATCCCGGCCGCTGGGTCAACGTGAATCCCGGGGCAGGGGACGACACCGCGCTGATCCAGGCCGCGATCAACTCGGTGGCAGCGATGACGCCCGATGCCAACGGCTGGCGCGGCGTGGTCTATCTGAATCCGGGCGAGTATCAGGTCGGCACCACCGGTTCGCTCGGCTCGGTGTCGGTGAGCAACGGCGGCTCGGGTTACAGCTCGGCGCCATCGGTCACGATTACCGGCGGCGGCGGCAGCGGGGCGACCGCCACCGCGACGGTTAGCGCCGGCAAGGTTTCCGGGGTGAACGTCACGAACAGCGGATCGGGTTACACCTCGGATCCCGTGATTTCGTTCAGCGGCGGCGGTGGCACGGGAGCGGTGGCCGAATCCGCGGTTGCCGGTTCATCTGCCCTGCGCATCAATGCCAGCGGCGTGGTGCTCAAGGGCGCGGGCGATGATCCGCTGACCGGCACGCGGCTGCGGGCGACCACCCGGATTCAATACACCGTCCTCAGCGTCGCCGGCTCCGGCAGCCGCAGCACCGTGAGCGGGACGACGCGCAATCTAACCCAAACCCTGGTGCCCGCCGGGACGCGGACCTTTCAAGTGGACAGCACCAGCGGCCTCGCCGTGGGGCACACCGTGATCGTCAAACGCCCCAGCACCGCGCTCTGGCTCGCGGACATCGACATGGATCAACTCGGTCCCGGCAGCCCCGGCGGGGACGCCGACGATGTGCCTTGGACTCCCGGCTCCAAGGATCTGTTATTTGACCGGGTGATCACCCGCATCGATGGCAACTGGATCACGGTGGATGCGCCGCTGCCGCAGACGTTCGAGTCGAAATACGGCGGCGGACAAATCTGGCGGTATACCTGGACCGGCCGGATCCAACAGGTCGGCATCGAGGATCTGGAGGCTGTCTCGGATTACACCGGCAGCACGGATGAATCGCATGCGTGGAGTTTCATCCAGATGACCAGCGTCCTGCACGGCTGGGTGCGCAACATCACCGCCCGGCACTTCGGCTATTCGGCGGTCAGGGTCGGCAGCGGTGGGAAATGGATCACCGTCGCCGATTCCGAGTGCCTGGACGCGATTTCCATCATCACCGGCAGCCGCCGTTATTCCTTCAACAACGAGGGGGCCGAACTCACGCTGTTTCAAAACAACCACACCCGCGGCGGCCGGCACGATTATGTCATGGGTTCGCTGGTGCGCGGGCCTAACGCCTTTATTCAATCCAGGGCGGACACCGTGTATTCCGACACCGGCCCGCACCATCGCTGGGCGGCGGGCGGACTGTTCGACAACATCACGCTGAACGGCAACGCCATCAACGTGCAGAACCGCGGCAACTACGGCACCGGTCACGGCTGGGCCGGCGCTTACATGGCGGTCTGGAATTCGACGGCCAGCAGCTTCCGGGTGCGAAATCCGCCCACCGCCCGCAACTGGCTGGTGGGTTCCGTGGGAAGCATCCTCGCCAGCGCGGCTCCCGTCGGGGCCGATCCTCCGGGCACCTATGACAGCAGCGGCCCCTCGGGCACCGGCAAGGCGGTCTATCCGCACAGCCTCTATCATGGCCAGCTCCAGCAGCGGCTGAAATGGCCCGACTCGCAGTTCCGCGAATCCTGGCTCGGCGACGTGGACCAATTCACCAGCACCGGCGGCACGGGTGAAGCGGTGAATTGCAACGCGGCGTGGCTCGCCGAGGTGCAGACGCTCGCTGCCGCGGATGCGAAGTTTGATTTTCTAGCCGGAAACCGCAACACCGCCTTCACCTTCGATTTCGCGCTCGATCCCGGCGATACCGTGGTGGCCGCTTCGCTCACGGTGAGCCTCCGCGACATCGGCGGCGGGTCCGGCGATGATCGGATTTTCCTCGATGATGTTTCCAGCGGGCAAAGCTACGCCAGCCTCGGCTGGACTCCGGTGGCCGGCAGCGGTTCGACCGTGCGGACCCTCGCGGTGGCGCCATCGCTGTTAGCCGACGGCCGGCTCAACGTCGCGCTCGGGGCAGACAGCGCGGTGGACTTCGCGACACTTCATTTCCAGGTGCGGAAAGCTCAACCCGCGACGACCGAAGTCGCGCTGCTGCCGGTCGCCGACACCTTCGTCCAGGGCGGCACCAGCGCCGGCACGAATTTCGGCACCGCAACGACCTTGCAGACCAAGGACATCACCGCCAGCAGCGTGAACCGCGAGGCCTTCATCCGCTGGGACCTGAGCGGCGTGACCGGAAAAATCCTGCACGCGAGAGTGAGGCTGGCAGGCACTTCCGCCAGCCAGTCCGGAAATCAAAGCGGGGCTGCCGTGGTGGCCAACGATACCTGGGACGAGGCCGCCATGACTTTCAACAGCAGACCTTCCGCCGGCACCTTGTTCGCGCAATGGCTGCCCGTCACCGGACAAGCGGTGGAATTCTCCGTCACCCCGCAGGCCGCGGACACGTTGTTAGGTGATGGCAAGCTGTCACTGCGCATCGCTTCCACCGGCGACTATGGAGCCGCTGGAAACGTCACCTACGCCTCGCGGGAGCATGCGACCGCCGCCAACCGTCCGCAGTTGATTCTCACTTTGGAAAACAGCGCTCCGTCGATCAGCGTGATCGCGGATCAGACCATCAATGAAGATCCCGCCACTGCACCGCTGGCCTTCACCCTGGGCGACGACATCACCGCTCCGGAGTCGATCACTGTCAGCGCTACATCTGCGGACACCACGCTCGTGCCGAGTGAAAACATCGTGTTCAGCGGCAGCGGGGCGAACCGCAGCGTCACCGTCACGCCAGCGCCGGATCAGAGTGGTAGCGTGACGATCACGCTGACCGCCAGCGATGGTTCGCTGGGCAGCGATGAGGTGTTTGTTCTAACGGTGACTGCGGTG